>JBBIJS010000302.1:1416-3603 GCA_037445855.1 Chloroflexota bacterium
GCGGTAGGGGCAGCCCTGGGTGGCTGCCCGGGGCGACCACGCCGCGGCACGGGGCAACCACGCCGCGGCACGGGGCGACCACGCCGCGGCACGGGGCGACCACGCAGGGTCGCCCCTACCCGTTCGCCCACTCGCCCGCCGCGTGATTTTGTGATAGAATCAAGGCATGCCATTCATCGCCGCTCGCGAATTCCACGTCTCCCGCCGCGCGCGCGAACACTACCGGTTTGACGCCGCGCTCTTTGCTGTGAACGGCAACGTCGTCTTTGCCGATTTCCGCGCCGCGCGCGAGTTCGCGCAGAAGATGAACGCTCAGCGCGATCTCGTCCAGCATCCCGAGCAGACCGCGCGCGCCGGCGATCTCAACGCAATGGGCTTGATCGATGAAATCCTGCACTTCGTCGTCGCGCAATATCGCGAGCAAGTGAACCACGACGCGCTGCGCGACGCGCTCGCCTGGCTCGACGCGCGCTTGGGCAGCGTTGCGGTCGATGCCGCGCTCGCCAAGTTCGCCGCCGAATTTCCGCCGCTCGCCGTCTATCGCCGCGAGATTCCACCAAGCGCGTATTTGCGCGGCGAGACCGCCGGCACACCGAACCGCGAGATCGTGCTGGAAGAAATGGTGATGCTCTGGCTCGCGAATATGAACCCAGCGTACGCGCCGTACCTTGAACTGTTCGACGACGCCGCGCTCGAATCGCAGACCGCGTATTTACGCATTCTCTCCGCGCTGCACGATTTCTTCGACACCCAGCCGCGCTTTGGACCCGCTCATCAGAACTTGCTCGATCTACTACGCGCGCCCGCACTCGCGTCGCCGCATTCGCTCGCGGAGCAACTCGATTTCATCGCGAAACGCTGGCGCGTGCTCATCGGCGAATATCTCGCTCGACTGCTCACCAGTCTCGATCTCATCGCAGAAGAAGCGCGCGGCGCGGTCTTCCTCGGCATTGGTGGACCGACGAACGTGCCAGTGACAACCTTCCACTACGCCGGCATCGAGTACGAGCCGGAGCGTTTCAGCGCCGACCTCGACTGGATGCCAAATCTGGTTCTCATCGCGAAGAATATTTACGTCTGGCTCGATCAGCTCTCGAAAAAATATGCGCGCGCGATCACGCGGCTCGATCAGATCCCGGACGAAGAACTCGATCAACTCACGCGCTGGGGCTTTACCGGCGTGTGGCTGATCGGCGTATGGGAACGCAGCGCGGCGTCGCGGCGCATCAAGCAGACGATGGGCAACCCGGACGCGGTCGCGTCAGCGTACTCGCTCGCGGACTACCGGATCGCCGATGCGCTGGGCGGCGACGCGGCGCTGCAAGATTTGAAAGCGCGCGCGTGGCAGCGCAGCATTCGGCTCGCCAGCGACATGGTGCCCAACCACATGGGCATCGATTCGCGCTGGGTGATCGAACACCCCGATTGGTTTATCGCGCTGGACTATAGCCCGTTTCCATCTTACACCTTCAATGGTCAGGATTTGTCCTGGGATGCGCGCGTCGGGATTTTTCTCGAAGATCATTATTACACCAAGAGCGACGCGGCAGTCGTCTTCAAGCGCGTCGATCGCTGGACGGGTGCGGAAAAATATGTCTACCACGGCAACGACGGCACGGGTTTCCCGTGGAACGATACCGCGCAGTTGAATTATCTCGAACCGGAAGTACGCGAGGCGGTCATCCAGACAATTCTTCACGTCGCGCGGCAATTTCCAATTATCCGTTTCGACGCGGCGATGACGCTGGCAAAGAAACATTTGCAGCGACTGTGGTTCCCCGAACCCGGCAGCGGCGGCGCGATCCCCTCGCGCGCGGAATCCGGCATGACGCGTGCGCAACTCGACGCGCTGATGCCGCAAGAATTCTGGCGCGAGGTGGTCGACCGCGTGGCGGTGGACGCGCCGGACACGCTCTTGCTCGCGGAAGCGTTCTGGATGATGGAAGGATATTTCGTCCGCACGCTCGGAATGCATCGCGTCTACAACAGCGCGTTCATGAACATGCTGCGCGACGAAAAGAACGCCGAGTATCGGCTGGTGATGAAGAACACGCTCGAGTTCGATCCCGAGGTGCTGAAACGGTACGTGAATTTCATGAATAACCCGGACGAAAAGACCGCGGTCGAGCAGTTCGGCAAGGGCGACAAGTATTTCGGCATCGCGACGCTGATGGCGACGCTGCCGGG
>JBBIJS010000303.1:0-2422 GCA_037445855.1 Chloroflexota bacterium
AAACTGGGCGTTTACGAAAATCTGCATTTCTGCTATACTTGCCCTGGCTCGGCTAGGATTCACCATGCCGCACGAACACATCCTCTTGCTGGAAGATCACCTCGAGACGCGCGAGCAGACCGCGCGCGTTCTGACCGACGCGGGCTATTCGGTCCAAGCCGTCGGCGCCGGCGCGGACGCCATCGCGCTGGCGCGCCGCGAACCCTTCGACCTGATCATTGCGGATATTTTTCTGCCCGACCAATCCGGCATCGCGGTGTTCCAGGAAATCCGCGCGCTGCGACCGGACATTGCCGGCATCGTCATCACGATTCACAGCACGTGGGACCTGGCGATGGAGGCGCTGCACAAGGGCTTTGTGAGTTTCCTCGTCAAGCCGGTCGTGCCGGAACAACTGCTCGCGGCGATCGTCAGCGCGCTGGAGCAAGAGCAGCTGCGCCGCGAAAACGCGCGCCTACGCGCGCTCGTCCCGCTGTACGAACTGTCGCGCGCGTTCATGGGCACGCTGGAGTTGAACGAACTACTCGACCAGGTCGTGGGTACCGTCCAGAAGGAAACGAAAGCCGAAGTCGTCTCGTTGATGTTGCTGGACGACACGCACTCCGAACTGCGCATCGCCGCGGCGGCGGGCTTGCCCGCGGATGTTATCGAGACGCAAAAGCGTCTGCTCGGCAAAGGCATCGCCGGCTGGGTCGCGCAGCGCGGCGAGCCGGTCATGATCGCCGATGGCATTCCGCTCGATCCGGCAATCCGCGACGCGATGGGCAAGCCGGAGTTGCTGTCCGCGCTGTCGCTGCCGCTGCGCTCGCGCGGCAATGTGATCGGCGTGTTGAATCTTTCCCGGCGGCGCGGCAATGAACCCTTCAGTCACGCCGACCTGGAACTTGCGACCGTTCTCGCCGGCCAAGCCGCGATCGCAATCGACAAAGCGCGGTTGTTCAATCAGGTCAAACTGCTGGCGGAGATCAGCCAGCAGCTCGCGCGCACCGCCGATCTCGACGCGGCGATTGCGGTCATCCTCAAAGCGCCCCTGGATTTGATGGGCGCGCACGGCACGGCGCTCTGGCTGACGGAGGGTTCGCTGCCGCCGGCGCTCAAGACGCTGGGCTTGGACAACCGCGCCGTGCCGGCATTCCAGCGCGAGCCGGTCGTCGAAGGTTTCGAGCGCGATCGCGACGTGGGCTGGCTGACCGTGCCCCTGCGCCGCGCGGACAAGCTGCTCGGTTCGCTGACCGCGCAACTCTCCTCCACGCATCCGCCCAGCGAAGAACAGCTCGAGCTGCTGCGCACGCTCGCCCACGCGGCGGCGGCGGTGATCGAATCGCATCGGCTGCGCGCCCGCGAGCTGCTCGCGTTCCGCGAAGTCGACCGCGCAGTGCGCGCCGACATCGGCTTGAAGGATTTGCTCGATCGCTTGTTGAACGAGATGGTCAACGCGTGCGAAGCCGACAGCGGCGCGATCTTTTTGCGGAACGCCGAGCACGAGCGCATCGAGCCGTGGGTGACGCGCGGCGCGGCGGTGAACCCGGATTTCGCGAAAGAGATCATCCTCGCCGGCAGCACGCGCGCGGTCACGGATCCGCGCGACAACCGCGCCATGATCGGCGCGCCGTTGATGACCGGCAATCGCACTGCCGGCGCGGCGATCCTGCTGCGCTCTGTCGGCGCGGGAGAATTTGCGACGGCGCAGATCGATCTGCTTTCCGTGCTGGCGAGCGCGGCGGCGCTGGCGGTCCGCAATGCGGAGTTGTACGCGCGTTCGGAAGAAGCTGCGATCACCGAAGAGCGTACGCGCATCGCCCGCGAGATCCACGACGGATTGGCGCAAGACCTCTCCTACCTCGTGCTCAAGATCGGCGCGGCGCAAAAGCTGCTGAACCAGAGCAAGGAAAAGGAATTGAACAAAGAGTTGCGCGAGGTGGCGGAACAACTGCGCCGCGATATGCGGGACGTTCGCCGGATTATTTTCGCGCTGCGCCCGCTCGACATCGAAACGCTGGGCTTTGTGCCGGCGCTGGAAAGTTTTATCAAAGAGTTCGGACAAGCCAACGAGATCGTCATGCAGTCGACGATTGACGCGGCTGCCGCTCACCTGCCGCCCAAACTGGAGACGGCGCTGTTCCGCCTGACTCAGGAAGCGCTCAACAACATCCGCAAACACGCGCAAGCGAAACGAGTGTGGATCGAAATCACTTTGGAGGCGCGGCGCGCGGCGATCTTGCGCGTGCGCGACGACGGGCGCGGCTTTGCGGAGCCGGCTCTGCAAGCCGCGCGCGCGCGCGGCAGCGTGGGCTTGGTGCAAATGCGCGAGCGCGCCGAACGCGCCGGCGGGACCTTCTTGCTCGACACTGCGCCGGGAAAAGGGACGCGGATCCAAGTGCGGCTGCCGATTCGGGATGCGTAGGGAACGCTCGCCGCAGCG
>JBBIJS010000303.1:2522-3596 GCA_037445855.1 Chloroflexota bacterium
TTTTGCCATTCGCCGCGCCTCGCGGTATAATGGCGCACGATGAAATTCAAACTCGCGCTCGCCCAGTTCGCGCCGCGCCTCGGCGACGTAGACGATAACCTCAAACGCATCCTCGATCTAACCGCGCAGGCGCGCACACACGGCGCCGACCTCGTCATCTTTCCGGAACTCGCGCTCACCGGCTATTACTTGAAAGATTTGGTGACCGAGGTCTCCGCGCGCGCGACGCCGGACGATCCGCGCTTTGCGCCGCTCCTCGCCGCCAGCCGCGACCTCGATCTCGTCGTCGGCTTTGTCGAAGAGGACGCGCGGCACCGCTACTATATCGCCGCAGCGTACCTGTCCGCGGGACGCGTCGTCTACGTCCACCGCAAAGTGTATCTGCCCACTTACCGCTTGTTCGACGACGCGCGATTCTTCGCGCCCGGCGCGTCGTTCCGCGCGTTCGACGCGCGCTTGGGCAGAGCGGGCATGCTGATCTGCGAAGACGCGTGGCACATCTCGTCGCCGTACGTGTTGTGGATGGACGGCGCGGATTTTCTGATCGATCTTTCCGCCAGTCCCGGCTACGGCATCCCGGCGTCCGGCGAGCTGATGAACGCGGCGACGGTGAACAATTTTCTGCGGACGTATGCCGAGTTGATGACGACGTACGTGTTTTTCTGCAACCGCGTCGGCGTCGAAGACGGCATCGCGTTCTGGGGCGGCAGCCGTGTCCTCGCGCCCGACGGTTCCCTGGTCGCGGACGCGCCGCTGTTCGACGAAACGCTGTTGGTTGCCGAGATCGATGCCGACGCGCTGCGCCGCGCGCGGTTGAAACTACCGACGCTGCGCGACGAGCAGAGCGAACTCGTGCGGCACGAGATGGGGCGCATCGCGAAACGCGAACTGGATAGATAGAAGGCACCGCAGAGACGCGGAGAACGCGGAGGGAAAAAATAGAAAATCTCTGCGTCCTCAGCGCCTCTGCGGTAAAATGATGATGACTGACTCGCTAAACCCTCTTCAAATCAACACCCACCTCGCGCGCAAGATGATCGTCGATTTCATCCGCCGCGAGATTACGCGCGTCAG
>JBBIJS010000304.1:0-3566 GCA_037445855.1 Chloroflexota bacterium
AACGCGGCGATAAAGAGCACCAAAACCGTGATGAGCGCAATCACCAGACTGAACAGCAGAAAGCGACCCTTGTTACGCCACATTTCCTTGAATGAAAGATATATCGGCAGCATCCCCTACTCCTTCCGACTAAACCAGATGTTCTTGAATCTCGATGGCGTTCCCATCGCGCGTCGTGATCGAAACAAAAGCCAATCCCGAACGGTCCAACGACAGACGACCGCGATTGCCGGAGTTGTCCGACGCATCGAGCGCGCCGTAGCCGCGAATCCGCCACGCGCCAAAGCGCGGCGCGAGTTCGCTCGTCATCACGCCAACCAAATCCGCGCGATAGTTGCCGCGCTCTGCCATGAACACGAACGTTGTCGGCGCAGGCATCCCCAAACCGCGCAGACCCACGGTCGTGCCGGTGATCGTTTCCGAGCCAGACACGACGCCAACGCCTTTCATCTCGACGCGGTACGAAAAGCGCAGATCGTGCTCGCACGTCACCGTGACGCGCGCGCCGGTTTCGGGATCGATGGTCTCGATCACCGCGCCGACCGGATCACCGTCCGGCTGATACAGCGCCGCGCCAAAACTGGTTGACGCCGCGGCGGCGTAGAGCGCGATTTGCGCCAGCGCGCGGGCGCGGTCGCGCTCGATCAGTTCCGGCACCGGCGCGAGTAAAAGGGTCTTGTGTAACCTCCGCGCAACGTACGCGCCGATGGTGATTCCGCCGCGCGGCGTTTCGTATTCCATTCGGGTTTCAGAGAACACCGTTGCTGCTTTTGACATCATTCCTCCGCAACAAACTGAACGCAATCGCTCCAAAGACTTTTTGTTTCTCCCGCCGCCAGCCCGCCGCGTCCACGGTATCGTTGAATTCGTCCAGCGACGGAAATTGGATGCCGCTGGTTCGCGCGCCCGTCTGCGCGAGTTTGCCGCGCCACGAATTTGCCGCGAGCAAACTCATCGACACCATCCGACCGTTCGACGCGCACACGCGCCGCGCCTCGCGCAGCGCCGCATCCATGGAGCGAAACTCGTTCAGCGAGCCGCCGCACACGACCGCGTCGACCGCGCCGTCGGCAAACGGCAGGTGGTCTGCCGGCGCGCGCACGTGCGCGATCGTCGTGACGCCTTCGCGCCGCGCGTAATCGCGTCCCCATCGCAGCATTCCCGCCGCCAGATCGATGGCGACGATTGCCGGCGCGCCGGCTTTCGCGGACCTGGCAATGCCGCGCGCGTACAGATCGGTGGACGAGCCGAGATCGACGATGAGTTCGCGCGGCTGCGCGACGAGCCATTCGTTGACGAGCGCGATTTCGCGCGCGACTGGAAAGGGCTTGCCGGTCAAAAGCGTCAGCGCACGCGGACGCCAGAGCTTTTCGTACATCTGCGGCGCGAGCGGCGCGAGATTGCTCCACCCCGCCAGCGTCCGCCGGCTGCCATCGCCGCGCTGCGCGAGATCGAGAAGGTGATCGGCGATGGGGTAACGCGCGCCGCATCCAGCGCAAATCGCTTCGCCGCGCCGCGGCAGCGGATCGCCGTCGTTCGGCGGCGGATCGATCGTCAGCCCGTTCGCCCGACAGCGCGGGCAGCGCAACGCAGTTGTCCAGTTCATCTTACCGCGTCGCCTTCCGCGGAAACCACGGCACAAATTCGCTCGTCGTCTCGACGTACTCTTTGTAGCCCGGTTTGGTTTCCTTCAGCGTCTTTTCCAGCAGCGTGACGCCGGACACGCGCATCAGCAAGCCGGTCATGATGATCGGGCTGAAAATCGTCCAGAAGCCGCCGGCGGCTGCGGCGATGAGATAGTACGCCCACCACTGCGTCGCGTCGCCAAAATAGTTGGGATGGCGCGTGTACCGCCAGACGCCGGTGTTCATCAGCTTGCCCTTGTTCGCCGGATTCGCCCTGAACTGCGCCAGCTGCCAATCGCCCACGGCTTCAAAGAAAAAGCCGATCGCCCAGACCGGGATCGCGAGATAGTCGAGCCAGGTCAGCGCGTTGGATGCGGCGCCGGTCTGCGCGGCGACGAGCGGCGCGCCGATGATCCACATCAGGATGCCTTGCAGCAAAAAGACCTTGAAGAAACTGCGCCACCACCACGCTGCGCCGGCTTGCTTCCGCCACGCCTGATAGCGGAAATCTTCCGGCTTGCCCCAGTTGCGCGTGAGAATGTGCAGCGAGAGCCGCAGTCCCCAGACCGTCACGAGGACGCTGACGAGCAGCTTGCGCGCCGCGAATCCATCGGGCGTCAAAAGAAACGCCGCCCAGGTCGTCACCACAAAACCCGTGCCCCAGAAAATATCGACGATGCTGGAATTCTTGAGCATCAGACTGACGATCCAAAGCAGTGTCATCAAGACCAGAACGACTAGACCGATCATCAAATACGTTTGCAGAAAATTCATCGTACCTCCTTTTTCACTGGCGCGCAACGCACGCGAACCCCACCGCCCCAGGTCCGATGTGCGCGCCGATCACCGGCGTAATGTCCACCGCCAAGATATCGCCCGGCGGCAACAGATGCGCCGCCTGTTCGCGCAGCGCAGCGACGCGCGCCGGCGCGTGCGTGTGCACGATCGCGAGGCGCTCCAGCGCGCCGGCATCGTGCAGCAGCTCGAGCAGCCGCAGCGTCGCGCGGTCGCGCGTGCGGACGCGCTCCACGCCGGGCTTACCGTCGTACATCGTCAAGAGCGGCTTGACCTGCAACAAGTTGCCCATGGTCGAGACCGCGCCGTTCAACCGACCGCTACGCCGGAGAAACTCGAGAGTGTCCAGCGCGGCGAAGACGCGTGAGCGTCGGACTTGATCGTCGAGCGCGGCGATGATCTCGCCCATCGAGCGACCTTCCGCTGCCAGACGCGCGGCGGTCTCCACCAGAAAGCCGGTGCCGAGACTGAGCTGCCGCGAATCGTACACGGTTACCGGGACCGATTCCACCTGCTGCGCGGCGAGTCGCGCCGTGTTGACCACCGTGCTCAAACTCACCGAGATGTGGAGCGACAGAATTTCGCGCGCGCCCTGCTGAGCGAGCGATTCGTACACCTGACGATATTTCTCCGGCGATGCCGCCGCGGTCGTCGGCGCGGGATTGTAGCTCGGCAGATTCCGATAGAATTCTTCGCGCGTCATCTCAACGCCATCTAAATAACCCTTGCCGGCAACATTGATGTACAACGGCACTACAACGATTCCATATTGGGCGATTACCTCCGTGGGTAAGTCGCACGTGCTGTCGGTCACGATCTTGATTGACACTCAAAAACCCCTTATACCGCCAGCACGACGCCAAACACGATCTCGATGGCAAGACTGACGAAATTCGACTGCGCGTACGACTTGTCGATGATGATCGAAATGATGCGCGTGACCGCGATCGCCAGGTAGCCATAGCCGAGAATCTGATATTGATTGAGCCAGATCGGCGCGAGACCGAGCGCGATAAACAATCCACCAAACACTGCGCGGACTTCGGACACGCCGCGCGCGCCCTGCGCGGTTAGCCCGGTGAATCCGTAGACTGCATCCGGCTTGACGAACGAGAGCACGCCGGTCGCCGCGGTCGCCAACGCCGC
>JBBIJS010000305.1:0-3559 GCA_037445855.1 Chloroflexota bacterium
TTCGCGCCGGCGTCGTACATTTTTTGCAGGTATTCGAGGTCGCTCATCGCGTCGGTCGCGCCGGGCGGCGCGAGCACCGGCGCGAGCGCGCCGGCGAGGATTTGCGCGTCGGGATTGCCCTCTTTCGCGGCGGGATAGACGGCTTGCAGCAGCCGCGCGTAACCAGCCGGATCGACCGGGCGATAGCCCCATTCAAGGTTGACGTTCGGCTCATTCCAGACGACGATGTACTTGATCTTGCCCTTAAAGTGAGCGGCGAACTCGCGGACGAACGCGGCAAAGTGCGTGTAATGCGCGTCGTCCAGATAGCTGATCACGGAATCTTTCGGGCGCGCCCAGTTGGGCACGAACCCCAACCGTGCGATGACGGTCAGCCCTTGCTGACGCGCGTGATCGACCACCAGATCGGCGTGCGACCAATCGAACGTGCCTTGATCGTTTTCGATGTAACCCCACGGGAAATATTCGACGATCCAGGGCGCGCCCATCTCGCGCACCATTTGCAGCGTCTTTTGGATTTTCCATTCTTCCACTTCGTCGGTGAGGCGCGTGTGAATGCCCATCTTCGGATTGTTGGTGTGGACGGTTTGCGGCGCGCCGAGCGTGACGAGAATCGGCGGCGGCGCGCCGAGCCAGTAGATGAGGACAAAGAGCGCGACCAGTTCGAGTAGGCGCACAAACGACGAAGGACGAATGACGGGAGACGAGCGGCTTGCCCTTCGCCCCGCGCCTTTTGCCGCCGGCGTGCTCATTGACAAGAATCGCATATTCGAGTTACAATGCTTTCGTGTGAGTACCTTACCAACTGAATCATCCTCCGTATGGTTCGCCTCTGCCTAGTATTGGAAAGGAGGTATTTATAATGGCAGAAAATGGCGAAGTCGCGTTATTCATCGACTTTGAAAATGTTCGCTATGGCTTGAAAAACAATTATGGACGCGAACCCGATCCGCAAACCCTGATGGCGAAAGCGCGCAAGTACGGTCCCGTCGCGCTCGCCGTGGCGTATGCCGATTTCACCGAGCATCCGGATTTCTTTCGCCGCAAGCTCGAGGTCGCCGGCATCACGCCGCACGATGTGCCGCGCCGTAGCCCAGACGTCGCGCACAAATCGTCGTCCGACATGGCGATGCTGATGGACATCATCGACTGTCTGCTCGACCGACCAACCCTCAGCACGCTGATGCTCATGACCGGCGACAGCGATTTCATTCGCGTCGTCGCGCGGGCGCGGAATCGCTTTGGAAAAAAGGTGATCATCTCCGGCGTGCCCGGCAGCATCTCGAACGATCTCATCTCATCCGCCGATGCCGCCGATCCGATCGTCGAACCGGAGTGGGCGCCTCCCGCCGCGCCGCTGGAACCGGCGGCGGCGGTTGATTCTACTTTGACCCCGGAAACTCTTGCTGCGACTGATGCAACCGAATTGTCCGAGATGGAGCGCCGCTTGGTTTTTCTCATCGACCACCTGGATCGTAATCGACCGTATCTCACGTTTCTGTTTGTCAAAACCCATGCGCTCTCGCCGAACAGTCAACTGACTTTGACCCCCATGCAAGTGGATCTGATCTTGACCCGGTTTAAGGAACGCGGCGTCTTGCGCGATCAAGTCCGCGAGATGGACGGACGCACGCTGCGGTTCTTGGAGTTTAATCGCGATCACCCGCTCGTCCAAAATGTTCTGAAGGATAAAGGACCTTCATTTTGATCTGGTTTTGCAGAAGCGAACCATACGAAGAATGTGACAGACGAGGGAGACCCACCGGTCTCCCTCGCTTTTTGTTACGCCGCGCGGATACCCTAGCGCCAATCGCTGCCGTCGTCAAATCGAATCGCGATTTGAATCCAGCGATAACGTGAGCGGCGCGCGGTGCAGCACGCCCCAGACCAAATGATACAGCGCGTAGAGTTCCCACGCGAAGGGCACATAGCCGCCGTAACCGAGGAGCGGCATCTCGAATACTTTCAGAAAGCCGAAGAACGGCACCGTGTAAAACCACTTGGGCAGCGCCAAGTAATTCCACATTTCCCAGAACCCACCGCAGACCACGGCGGCGAGCGCGAGCGCGACCACCCCGCGCCAATCGCCGCGCGCGATTTGTCCGAGCAGCGAGGCGCGCCCGCGCAAATAGTTGAGCGGATCGACGATGAGCACGAGCCAGATCCACGCGAGTGGAAACGCGACTTGCGGCGCGAACAGCACCGCCGCGAGCGCGAACGCGCCGGCGTACATCAATACCCACGGCAGGCGCGGCGGAATTGCCAGCTGCCGATGCGTGCGCCAGCGCGCGATGAACGGAAAGGTCAATACGAGCGCGGCAGTCTCAAACACCGCGGGGATGACAGTCGAAAAATCGATAGAGCCGACCAGCAGCGTCCGCCCAAACGAGAAATCGACCGTGTCCATGTAATGCCAGTTGAGCACAAAATTGTTCAGCCCTTCAAACAGCCACCACACCGGCGCGCTCAGCAAAAACAGCGCGACGAATTCGCGGGGCTGCCGCGTCAGCAGCGACGCGCCGGCGCGCCACGCCACCAGCGCGTCGACCGTGAGAATGTAGCCGAGCCACAGCGGAAAGAACGCGTACTCGCCTAGCGCGCCGAGGTGCGTCCACGAAGCGAACCAGAATACCGCGACAAGCGCGAGACCGAGGAACAGGTGCGGTGGCAAATGGAAACGCGCCATCGAAACGTCACGCGGCGCGTTCACGGGAGAATCAGTGGGCTTGGTCATTGGATTCATTTACGAACGCGGCTTGGCTTTGAGCGCGATCAGTTTGCGAATCGCTTTCGACAGATTCCGGTCCAGCGAGCGCAGGTAATCGGCGTGCGATTTGTAGAACGCGATCGTATGCCGCTCGACGGTCTCCGGCGCGGGTTTGCGTTCCGCGCCGCGCCGCGCGCCGCTGGGCGGCAGCTTGATGCGCCCGGCAAAGCGATTCGGTTTGGCTTTGCGATAGTCCAAATCGTAATGAGGCTCGAGTTCGTAATCGTCCAGTTTGGGAATGTAATTAGATTCGCGGATTTTCTTCATAAGACTTGCGCTCCTTTGGATCTGCCACGCGCGCGCTGACGATCCGGATGTGATCAGGCGCACGTTGGACGAACGATACAAATAGCAAACGGTTTCGATCTGAGTAACCGATCAAGATTTCGCGCGACTCTTCGTCCGAGTGCCATTCGTCCTCGAAAATGTAGGCGAACTCATCGTCAAACGCGGTTTCTGCCTCGTCAAAACCAACCCCGTGCTTGTTGAGATTGCTTGCCGCTTTCGTGACGCTCCACTCGAATTCGACGTTGCGAGGTATCATGGCTTCCTCGAGCGAGTTTTCTGATTTGATTCTATCACGCCTTTTCAAAATCATCAAGCCGCAGCTAGTGGGCATTCAGGTCTGTTGCAAAGCCGGTTCGTAGTCAGGCACGCCGCGAAGCGGAGTGCCGTTTGCGGCAGAGCGCGCGACTCCGCGGCGCTCCGTCGCTCACTACAAACGTGGCGTCTTTCCGGTCAATCGACTTTGCAACAGCCGTGAGTGGGCATTCCATCGCGCGTCGGCGCGTC
>JBBIJS010000306.1:0-3544 GCA_037445855.1 Chloroflexota bacterium
GTGCCGATCTCCGCCCAGTCGTAGAACCAGTGCGCGTCGTCGATCGTGAGATTCACGCACCCGTGGCTCATCGGGTGACCAAAGTTGTGGTGCCAGTACGTGCCGTGAATCGCGTTCGCGCCGGCAAAGTACATCACCCACGGAACGCCCGGCAGATAATACGCCTCGGCGCCCACACCGCCGCTCATCGCCTGCGATGGAATCTTCATGTAAATCTTGTAATGCCCCAGCGGCGTGGGGTGCCACGAAACACCCGTCGAAACCAGAACCGATTTGACCGGCGTGTTGCCCTGATACGCCGTGATCGTCTGCGTGCTAATGTTGATGTCGATCCACTTGCCGTTCGTTGGCGCGGGCGCGGCGTTGCCGGGCGCGGGCGGATTGGAAGGCGCGCCGGACGGCTGCGCCGCGGGTGGAGCAGAGTACCCCGGCACATTCAGCCGCTGCCCCGCGTAAATGAAATTTGGATTATAGATGCCGTTCGCGCGCATCATCGCCGCGACCGTGGTCCCATAGCGCCCCGCGATCGTCGCGAGCGTGTCACCGGGGTTCACGGTGTAAACGCCCGCCGCCGGCACAACGACCGACACGGGAACGCCATAACTACCCGACGGGACGACGAGCCGCTGCCCCGCGTAAATGAAATTCGGATTCGGCAATCCGTTCGCGCGGATCAGCGTGTCGACCGTGGTGCCGTTCCGCGCGGCAACCGAATACAGCGTATCGCCCCAGGTGACGACGATAAATCCCGGGCTGGCGGCGGCGACGGGCGGTATCAACGATGTGGTGGCGATGAGCAGGACGAGCAGAACAATGAAAACGCGCAAAAAGATCTTCATCGAACACTCCTCGTGTGTCTTATGTGACTTGCGCCATCTTAGCACAGTTTCCCGGAAATTTCAAGACCGCGATCAAGTTCTTATGTGACCTTTACGTTCTACACCCGGAAACGCGCAAATCTGCCGATAAAACCAGCATAAAACAACCGCGCCGCCGCTCACCCGAACTTGCGGCGCAGAAATTCCAGCACCACGCGGTCGATGGACGCCCCCTCGACCAAGCGATCCTCCACGTTCTCGACGCCGGCAAATTCGCGGAACGCTTTCTGCGCTGCCGCGTCCCAGTCGCCATTGACCGCGTCGACGTAATAGCCGCGCCGCTGCATCATCAATTGTAACTCGCGCGCGATGCGCGCATCGATCGGCAGCACATCTTTCGGATCGGTCTTGCCGAGATACAAATGATGCAGATCGAGCAAGCGTTTGATTTCGTCGATCGGCGCGGGATGATCGTCCACGCGCAGATCGATGTAGCGATCGTTCGAGCCGCCGTAGCCGCCCTTAGCGCGGACGACGAGGAGCGCCGCGCTCTCTTGCCCGCGCCGATCGCCGCCGGCAACTTGCCCCGCCGCGAGCGCCGCAACGAGCCGCGCGGCGAGTACACCGCGCGCGGATTCAAACGCGCGCGCGACCGCGTCGACCACCGCCGCGCCGACGAGGATGTTTCCCTGCGCGGCAAAATTCTTGCCGATCACGCCGCCCGCCCAATCGTAGCAGCCGCTGCCCGTGTAGGTGAACGCGCGTCCCTTCGCGTCGACGATGCCGAGCTGCCGCTGCGCCGCGTTCTTATCGGTCGCGACAAGTTTCCTGCCAACCTGCGCGGGCGTCAGTCCCTGCTTGAGCAACCGCAAGCCGCGCGGACCGTACGACGTGTTCGCCCACGACTGCGTCGCGATCGCGCCGACGCCGGCTTGCGCCCACGGCACAACTGCGCCGACCGACAGGAATTTCGATTCGACCGCGATGCCGAGTTCTTTGGTCTGGGGATCGAACGCGACAATAGAGAAAGTGGACGGTTTCATAGTTTGTATCCAAACTTTCTGAGCAAACCCTTGCGCCACGCGATGCCCGCTTCGTCCTCAACGCCTTTCGGCTTCGCGCCGTCAATCACGCCGAGGATGCCGCGCCCTTGCTCCGTCTCCGCGACAATCACTTCGGTTGGGTTCGCGGTCGCGCAGAAAATGTTCACGACCTCCGGCACACTTTTGATCGCGGGCAGGACGTTGATCGGAAAGATTCCCGCGCCGAGAAAGACGATGAACGAATGCCCCGCGCCAAGCGCGAGCGCGTTCTTTTTCGCGAGGTCGATCAGCGCGGGATCAGTGCCGCTGGCGCGCACGAGCGTATACCCCGACGCCTCGCAGAACGCCAATCCGAATTTGATGCCCGGCAGCGCGGTCACTAGCGCCTCGTGCATATCCTCGACCGTCTTGATGAAATGCGACTGCCCGAGAACAAAATTCAGATCGTCTGGTTTCTCAATGCGGACTGTCTTGAGTTCCATCGTTCCTCCCTGCATTTTTCTTTTTGCGCTGCGTGGGCGGCGCATCCCCCGGCACAATTTCCATTTCACCCTGACAAATGGTTCGAAGGATGAGCGGCTTGCCGCGCAGCAGCGCGCCGACGCCGGTCAGAAAGAAACTGCCGCCGAATACCATTCGCGGACGCCCATTCCAATGGAAATTCCACTCACCGCCTCAAACAAGCCAAAGAAAATAACCATGCGGATGACGGCGCTCGTCTCGCTCACCGAATTTCACTTTCCATTCGCGGGTCCCTTCTCGTTGCGCACTTCGGCGCCGCGCTCGCGCAGCCGTTCGACGAGCGTGCGATAGAAATACGTGTGCGCCTGAAAGCGCGCGAACCGCGCGACGTGCGCGCTCGCCTGCACCAGAATCTCGTCGCCATCTTCTAATTCGATATCGATCTGTCCATCGATCGTCAGGATGGAACGATGGTCGGTTTCCAATCGCAGCACGACGCGCGACCCTTCCGGCAGCACCAGCGATTTGATCTGGCTGAGGTACGGCGCGATCGGCACGAGCACGACCGTCTTGACCTCCGGCGCGAGGATCGGTCCACCGGCGGCGAAGACATACGCCGACGACCCGGTCGCGGTCGCCACAATCGCGCCGTCGGCGACGAAGGTGGTGAGGTAATCGCCATCGATGGACGTCGCGAGCCGGATGACGCGCGCCAGCTTGCCGCGTCCCACGACGACATCGTTGAGCGCTTCGTACTCGCCGCGCGACACGCCGCCGCGCGAGAAGGTCGCATGCAGCATCGTGCGGTCTTCGATCCAGAACGCACGGTCGAGAACTTTCTGCGCGTCGAATTCGTGGGGAGAAATTTCCGAGAGGAATCCTACGCGTCCCAGGTTGACGCCAAGAATCGGGACACGCGCGGGGGCGCAGAGGCGCGCCGCGCGCAGAATCGTACCGTCGCCGCCGAGAGTAATCGCCAGATCGACCGCCGGCAGGACTTGGAGAATTGCCGTCTCGTCCCACGCCGAAATGATCAATGCGCGTGCGCCCAGTTTTTCAAATTGGGCTGCCCAGTCTTGAGCGAGGTCGAGCGAATGTGGAAGTTTGGGATGATGCAGGAGGATGAAATTTTTCATGGCGGGTCGGCAATCCTTTGCCAATCAATTATACCACAACTTGTTGCGCGGGCTGGTTACGGGTGACTTGCTCTGCTACGCGACC
>JBBIJS010000307.1:0-3530 GCA_037445855.1 Chloroflexota bacterium
ACGCGCGAACTATCGGAAGCGCTCAAGCGCCGCTGCCTGTATCTCTTCATCGATTACCCCACGACCGACGCGGAACTCCGCATCGTCAAATTGAAAGTGCCCGACCTCGCGCCGCAGATGGCGCAGCAGGCAGTCGAGTTGGTGCAGCGCTTGCGCAAACTCGATCTGAAGAAACATCCCAGCGTCAGCGAAACCATCGACTGGGCGCGCGCGCTCGTCATGCTCAACGCGAAGAGCATCGATCAGAAAACGCTGGAGAACACGCTGACGGTGCTGCTCAAGCACGAGCACGACGTTCAGCGTGCGCAGCGTATCGTCGGCGAGTTCAATGTAGCGGAAGACCAGGATGACGATGAAGCAGATCGCGGCAAGGGCGTGTCGCCGCGTTATCGACTACCACCATCGCGAAAGTGATTTGAGATTGCAGATTCAGGATTTGGCAGCCGACTCAATCATAAATCTCAAATCCTAAATCGAAAATTGGGGTTACGATGGACCAACGAATCGTGGAATTCATCGCGGGCTTACGCGCGGCGGGCGTGCGCGTCAGTCTCGCGGAAAGCGCGGACGCGTTCCGCGCGATAGAACAACTGGGCATCTCCGAACGCGACTTGTTCCGCGTCGCGCTGCGGACGACACTTGTCAAGGACTCGGTGGACGTGCCCGCGTTCGAGAAACTCTTTCCGCTCTATTTTGGCAGCGGCGGTCCGCCGCTGACGAATCCGGACGAAGAGTTGTCGCCCGACGATATGCAGCGACTCAAGGACGCGCTGCGCGATCTGCTCGGCGATAACGCAAGGATGCAGCAATTGATGCGCTATCTGCTCGAAGGCGCGAATCCTACGCGCGAGGAACTGGAGCAGATGGCAAACCAAGCCGGCGTGCCGCTCGCGCGGCATCCCTATCAGCAAGCGTGGCTCACGCAGCGGATGATGCGCCAGTTGGGAATGGACGAAGAGTTCCAGGACTTACTCGAGCAGCTGATCGAGAAACTGGAAGCGATGGGGATGGATCGCGAGACGATCCGCCGGCTCGCGCAGATCGCGGCGGAGAACGCGCGCGCGCTGCAAGAGCAGATGAGCCAGTACGTCGGCGCGCGGATCGCGCAGAACGCCGCGGAGAATCCACGCGAACGCCAGCCCTTCCGCGGTCCCGATCTGATGCAGCGCGCGTTCAGTTCCTTGGGCGAGCGCGAGATGGCGGAATTGCGAAACCAGATTCGGCGGCTCGCCGCGCGGCTAAGGTCGCGCGCGGCGCTGCGGCAGCGGCGCGCCAAGCGCGGCGGGTTGGACGCCAAGCGGACGATTCGGGCGAACCTGCGGCACGCCAGCGTGCCGATCGAGCTTCAGCACAAGCGCCGGCATCTCAAGCCGAAGCTGGTGCTGATCTGCGATATTTCGACCTCGGTGCGCCCAGTGGTCGAATTCATGCTGCGGCTGGTGTACGAATTGCAGGATCAAATCCACAGCGCGCGCAGTTTCGTTTTCATCGACGACATCCTCGACGTCAGCGCCGAGTTTGCGCAGCACCGCCCGGAGATGGCGGTGGAACGCGTGCTGGATCGCAATCCGCCTGGCTATTACAACACGAACCTAGGATTCGCGCTCGCGCATTTCTGCAAGGATTTCCTCGACACGGTCGATCATCGGACGACGGTGATCATCCTGGGCGACGGGCGCAACAATTTCCTGAATCCGCGGCTCGACGCGTTGCAGGAAATCAAAAAGCGCGCGCGCAAGGTCGTCTGGCTCAATCCGGAAAACTCGCGCATCTGGGGCACCGGCGACAGCGACATGCTGCAGTACGCGCCGTTGTGCGACGCCACGCACGAAGTGGGCAACCTCGGGCAGCTCGCCGAGGCGGTCGATCGATTGTTTGATTCAAGGTAACGGGAGCGCAAAATAGAAACGGGACAGGAATTATTCCTGTCCCGTTTCTATTCTTGCTTGAGTCAATCCTACTGACAAATCACGAGTGCCTTCTGGAATGTCTTGCCGTCAGGTTGAGTCAAGTCCGTTCCTTTGTTGTTGATATCCAGGATGTCAACCACCGCGTAGAAATAGTCGCACGGGCTGCCGGTGGGACCGAAGGTGAAGGTTCCGAGGGCTTTCAACTCGACGGAGCCGGGCTGAAAGGTGGTGAGGAGAACTGTCGTTTCGTTGTTCCGCCGGGTTGGAGTGTCGGCTTTGTAGATGTAGACCTGCCACCTTTGGTTGTTGTCTGTGGCGGCGGTGTTGAGAAATGTCACATAGAACGAAACCGCTTGTCCGTGCGTCGGTTGCGGCGGATCGAGTCGCATCGCGGTGACGTAGAGACCGGGCGGAGCGACGGGTGACGCGGGCGCAGCCGTCGGCGCGACGGACGGCGGCGGAATGGTCGGCGGTACGGCTGTTGCTTGCGCGGTCGTCGGCGCGACATTCGCTGAGGCGGTTGTTGCCGAAGGCGTTGCGCTCACCGTGGGCGCGGTAGTTGGCAGCGCAGTCGTCGCCGATGGTGGAGGGGCGGCAGTTGGCGGAGCGATCGTCGCGGCAGGTTGTGACAAGGCGGTTGGCTGGACGAAGACCGGCAGCGGAACCGGGGTGGGTGTGGGCGCCGCCGCGCTGCATGCGGCAACCGCCAGCAGAACTATCGCGAGCGCAAACGAGATCAGGATTGCTTTTTTCATCTGACTACTCCTTGATTTTGTCGAACGATCTTTTCGATAGATCCGAGTTGCAGCGGATCCAGTTTCTCAGCCATTCAAGGTGTGGGTGACGGCAGATCGGATGGCGCGCAAACGGTGATCGCTCTTTCGTCAACCGTGCCGTCGGGGCGGCGGAAGGGCGCGCTCTGATTATTTTGATCGATCCACGCCACCCGCGCGGTGAAATTCTCGCACGGTCCGCCAAGGGGCAGTTTCCAATAGCCGAGTGATTTCTGAGTTTGCGCGCCGAGTGGAATCGAACTGCTGGTCGCGGTAGTCTCGCCGTACGATTTGATTGGATTGTCTGATCGATAAAGATAAACGATCCAGCGAAAATTTTGGACGGCACTGGTCGTATTCGCAAAGGTCGCGTAGAATTCTAGATTGATGCCGCGCGTTGGCGGGTCAGGAACTAGATCGAGACTGGTGCCGTATAGTCCCGCGGGAATGACCGGCGTTGGCGGCGGCTGTGTTGTCGTTGGGATCGGTGTGGGCGGCGCGACGGACGGCGTCGGTGAGGTCGCGGGAGACGGCGCGATCGTTGCGTTGCTCGAAGGAATGCTGGTCGATGGTGGAACGGTTGCGCGCGGCAACGCGGTGGGCGGCGCAACCGGCGCGGGGGTCGCGCTGCAACCGGTCGCGAAGAGGATCGCGAGAGACGCGGCGACCGGAATGAATCCCTTTCTCATTGTTCTCCTGTGTTTTCCTTCCGGCGGTGCAATGATCTGGTCACGGGCTGGTGGAATCGTCTGCGGCGCGTGTGGTTCACCTCGCGCAGAAAGCGATGCGGCTGAAGTGGCAGGCGCTATAATAGCACGGTTTCAGTTTGCGTCAAGGGCACTCGCGC
>JBBIJS010000308.1:0-3523 GCA_037445855.1 Chloroflexota bacterium
CAACCTGCGCGACGCGCCACTTCACAAAGACTCACTTCCTCTCGCTTGGGGATTTGATCGCACGGGAGCGATCGTTTTTTCCCTTCGCTTCGCTCGTACTCGCGCAAGTCTGCCGGCTCATTCTCATTCTATCACAAGCAGTCCAATAATGCAAGGGTTTAGTTTTTGTCGATTGCGCCTTTCTCATCCTCCAGTTCGCGGGGTGACTGAAGCGTCAGATTGTAGATGCGCCGATTGAGCGCATCCAGCGTGGCGCGCGCGGCGGCTTCGAACGGACGCGCGCCGACAAAACTAGCGCCAACAAACGTCTCTTCGCGGTCTTCGATCTGGCACGTTACGATGACGAGCAGGACTTCACGCACGCCAAAGCGAAAAGTTGCCGTGTCATCCAGCCGAACCGCGATCCGGCGATCCAGCAGTTTTTCGATCGCCGTGATCGTCGCCTTGGCAGCAGTCCGGAACGGCGCGGGGTTATCGATTCTCTCCACCGCTTCACCGGCAGCAATCTTCCCCGCCCCCTGGATGACGATTTGGACGTGTTTCTCGTCTCCATGAACTCGTTCGGTCACCTCGTGGATTTCCGGACGCGCCACCGGGATGCGCAGCAGTTTCTCGTCCGGCAGTTGGACCAGACTGACTTTGCGATAGTCGATCTTGATGCGGTGCTTGACAAACAAGAGCGTCTCGACGTCGCGCACAATCTGCTTGGGTCGGCGGGTGTCGGACGCGACGATGTGGACCTCATTCAGATTCCGATCCGCATCCAAAATCACGCATGAAGCATAAATGCCTTTGATTTGACCGAGGGTCAATTCAAAATCGGCAGACGTGGGCTTGGCTGCCAACGCCGGATCAGGCACGAGCGTCAACCTCAACCTCCCCAGCGGACGATTCGGCAGGCGCAGCCGGCGCGGCTTGCCTGCCGATCCTATTATCCACGCGGGTACTCACGAAGTACTCACGGAAAGCGACCACGGCTGTTGCAAAGTCTCTTGTCATTTCGACGAGCGGGCTTTGCGAGGAGAAATCTCCCGCGCGGCTGGCAAGATTTCTCGCAAGTGCGGCTCGAAATGACAGCCCAACGCGACTTTGCAACAGCCCTGGAAAGCGACGACTCCCGCGCCTCTTCCGATTGCCACTCGCCAACGGCGTTAGGTATGGTGATAGCCCGAGCCCTCGCCGGTACCGGGCGTCATGCCCGGCTGTTTGGCGAAATAATCGAGCGCGCGCTGAATATCGTTCAGCAAAAAGTCCGCCATATCGCGGCTGAATCCGTGACGCACGACGACGCGCTGCACCACCAGATCGGTGCGGTTCTTGGGCATGCTGTACGCCGGCACCTGCCAGCCGCGGATGCGGAGACGATCCGAGAGATCGTAGAGCGAAAAGTTCATTGGCTCTTTCAGCGTCCAGGCGAACACCGGCATGTCGCTGCCATCGCTGATGAGGCGGAAGGGTCCCATCTTGGCGATTTCGCCGGCGAGGTATTTCGCCACATCTTGGCACGCCTGATGAATCCGCCGGTAACCGTCCTTGCCGAGCCGTATAAAGTTATAGTATTGGGCGACCACCTGACTACCGGGCCGCGAGAAATTGATCGCGAAGGTCGGCATCTCGCCGCCGAGATAGTTCACATTGAAGATCAAATCTTCCGGCAAATCTTTCCGCTCGCGCCACAGCGCCCAGCCCACGCCGGGGTACACCAAGCCATACTTGTGCCCGGAGGTATTGATCGATTTGACGCGCGGCAATCGAAAATCCCACAGGAGGTTGGGCTGCAAGAACGGAGCGACCATCGCACCGCTCGCGCCGTCCACGTGAATCGGAATATCCCATTCCGTGCGTTTCTGCAAAGCATCGAGCGCATCGCTGAGCGCCTGGATGTCTTCGTACTCGCCATTCAAGGTGCTGCCCAGCACGCCCACAACGCCGATGGTGTTTTCGTCACACCGCTTGACGGCTTCCTCGGCGGTTAGAACGAATCGATCTGCCTCCACCGGCGCCAGACGCTCTTCGATGTCCCAGTACCGCGCAAACTTGTGCCAGCAGACCTGCACGTTGATCCCCATCACAATGTTAGGGCGATCGGTCGGCTTGCCCTGCGCGCGCATTTTTTCGCGCCAGCGCCACTTGAGCGCCATCCCGCCGAGCATACATGCTTCGCTTGAGCCAATGGTCGAGGTGCCGATCGTCGTGTCCGGTTCGGGCGCGTGCCACAGATTCGCCAGCATACGGACACAGCGCCCTTCCATCTCCGCAGTCTGCGGGTACTCGTCCTTGTCGATCATGTTCTTGTCGAAGGTGTCGATCATCAGCTCGCGCGCTTCCGGTTCCATCCAGGTCTGGCAGAACGTCGCCAGATTGATCCGCGAACTGCCATCCATGATCAACTCGTCCTTGATCAGTCCGTAGGCGGTTTCCGGCTGCATTTCGAAATCCGGCATCTCGTCTTTCGGCGCGGACATCAGCGCAGCGCGGCGCGAATAGCCGGGCAGCAGATCACTCTGATTGAGCAGGTTCTCCGTGGTGTTCTCTTTCTTGCGTGTGGGCATTGTGTCCTCCGTTATCTTCCGCAGTTTATCCGCGTATTCCGCGTCCGATGCAGTTTGCGCTATGGTCGAGACGGTGCGCGCACCGTCTCGACCTCATCTCATCGGTATTTCAATTCCACTCTGCTTGGCGAATTCAAGCGCTTCCGGATAGCCGGCGTCCGCGTGGCGAATCACGCCCATCCCGGGATCGCTTGTCAGTACGCGCTCCAATCGGCGTGCCGCCGCCGACGTGCCGTCCGCGACGATCACCTGTCCGGCGTGAACCGAATAGCCGATGCCGACTCCGCCGCCGTGATGGATCGAGACCCACGTCGCGCCGTTCACCGCGTTGATGAGCGCGTTCAAGAGCGGCCAATCCGCGATCGCATCCGAACCATCGCGCATCGCCTCGGTTTCGCGCCGCGGTGACGCGACGGAGCCAGCGTCCAGGTGATCTCTGCCGATCACAATCGGCGCGGACACCTCGCCGCGCGCAACGAGCTCGTTGAAGCGCAAGCCGGCGCGCGCGCGTTCGCCGTAGCCGAGCCAGCAGATGCGCGCCGGCAAGCCCTGAAACGCGACGCGCTTTTGCGCCAGCCGAATCCAGCGCGCGAGATGCTCATTCTCGGGGAACAATTCCAAGAGCGCTTCGTCGGTGCGGTACAAATCTTTCGGATCGCCGGAGAGCGCGACCCAGCGGAACGGACCCTTGCCCTCGCAGAAGAGCGGACGGATGTACGCCGGCACAAAGCCGGGATAATCGAACGCGTTCTTCACGCCGGCATCGAACGCGCGCTGGCGCAAGTTGTTGCCGTAATCGAACACGACCGCGCCGCGTTTTTGGAACGCCAACATCGCTTGCACGTGCCGCGCCATCGCTTGCATCGAACGGCGTTGGTACTCTTCGCTATTCGCCATTCGCAATTCGTCCGCTTCCTCCAACGGCATCTCCGGCACGTACATCAGCGGATCGTGCGCGGGCGTTTGATCGG
>JBBIJS010000309.1:0-3497 GCA_037445855.1 Chloroflexota bacterium
GTTCGCGCAGCGCCTGCGCGAAAATCGGCGCGGTCATTCGCTCGCCCAGCGACGCAACCGCGTCCAGCGCACGCGGGGTCAGCTCGCCCAGGATGTGGATGCTGCGGCAGAAATCGGCAAACCCGTCGAGCATGACAGTGATCTGGTTCCGTAGTTCCGTACGCGCGGTCGAATCGCCAACGGCATATTCCAGCGCGACGCGATATTGCCCGGCAAGCGTTCGCTGCGCCGCGCGGTACGTTTGATCGTCGCCTTCCGCCGCACGCTGCGCCGCGCGGATCAGCGCGTCGGTCACGCCGCTCATCGCGCTGACGACAACCGCGATGCGGTGTCCCTGTGCGGCATCGGCGCGAACCAAACCGGCGGCGTTCTTGATGCGCGGTCCATCGCCTACGGACGTTCCGCCGAATTTCATTACGAGTTGCATAATGCCTCCGTGGAATTGGACACCGATAAACACGGAGGAACACTATTTTCTTTCTGTGTCTATCCGCATTTAGCAGTGTTCAATTATTGATGATCCGAAAATAAAAACTCTCTCATCCATTTTGGGACGAGAGAGTTTCCCGCGGTTCCACCCAGATTCACACACGCGCATCTTTGAACGCGTGTACGCTTGCTGTGCCGGTAACGGCGGCGCCGGAGCGGTCTACTCGTCAAATGTGCCAAATGAGCCAAAGATGCCAAATCTGCCAAAAAGGATTTGGCACATTTGGCTGGTTTGGCATATTTGGTTATTTGACCTTCTTCGCTCAGCTCGCAAGTGGTTTTCGCTGACGGCTTGCTGACCAGGTTCTCAATCGCGGCATCGCGTCCTGGCCTTCCTGTGGCGGCGCGTTCAGTTACTCGTCTTGGTCATCGCCGTGGTATCCGATTGGCGCGGATTATATCACAATACGCGACGCCGGCAAAATCGGACGACGTCGCAACCAACTTCCAGATTTCGGCTGGGTCGATCTTCCGAAATTGCGCTGGCTTCCCGCGCGCGAGTTGGCGCGGCTGTTGTGACGTGCGGCACAAGGCGAACGCGCACCAGCGGCGTTTTGTGGTAAAATGCGCCGCAGATCCAAAGACTCTGGGAGGGAGATACAACTTCATGGACGAACAGACCAACTTACAGACCAAAGCCAAACGCGGCGCGGAGGATTCGGGTCGCTATTTCAAGTACATGGCGGACTTTGTCGATTTTAGCAAGGCGGACACGGACGCGATCCAGCGCGCCGCGCCGGCAATCGAAAAGCATCTCCCGGAAATCGTCGCCAAATTTTACGCGCACTTGCTGCGCTATCCGCCGACGCGCAAATTCTTTCTGAAAAAGGACGGCTCGATCGATCAAGAGTACGTCGAGCTGCGGATGCGCCACCTGACCAACTTTTGGCTGCGCGCGGCGCAGGGCACGTACGACGACGATTTTGCGCGGTACGTCGATTATGTCGGTCGGGCGCACACCGCGCACGGCGCGGATCCCGGCATCTACATCGCCGAGCGGTACGTCATCGGTCAGGTGGGCTTTATGCAGCACGCGATCAGCGACGCGATCACGCGCGAGCTCCGCCACGTCGACGAAGAGCTGGAAACGAACGCGATCGAGGCGTGGGACAAGCTGATGATGGTGATCCTCGAAATGCTTTCGCGCGCGTATGGCGCCGAGCGCGAGGCGGAGACTTTTGACGCGCTCGTCACGGTCGATCAAGCCGCCGTTGCGCAGCTCGCGAGCGACGCGTTCGAACGCGAGCGTGACAAGGACAAGCCCGTCGCGCGCAAGGACCTGGTTGTCGCGCGCGCCGACGAGATTCCGGAAGGTGAGCGCAAGATCGTGCACGTCGGAGCGACGTCCATCGGCGTGTTTCATCACAAGGGCGCATGGTACGCGCACCGGAATTCGTGCCTGCATCGCGGCGGACCGGTCGCGACCGGCACGCTGGACGGCGACACCCTGACGTGCCCGTGGCACGGTTTCCAGTACAACGTGACCACCGGGCAGCTGCTCGTCGATCCGAGCGCGAAACTGGATTCGTTCCCGGTGACGATCCAGAACGGCGAGATTCATCTCGAGGTGCCGGATTTCGGCGCGCCGCCCCAAGAAACCAAGCGCGCGTTGGAAGCGAACGAATTTCGCATCGCGGATGTTGCGGCGGGGCAAACGCGGCTCGTGCAGGTCGGCGAACAGAGCGTGGCGGTCTACAACGTTGCCGGCGCTTTTTTCGCGACGCAGGACGAGTGCACGCATCAGGGCGGTCCGCTGAGCGAAGGCAGTCTGGAGAACGACTGCGTCACTTGTCCGATTCACGGCTCGCGGTTCAACGTGAAAACCGGCGAGGTCGTGCGCGGTCCGGCAAAGAAACCGGTGGAGACGTTCCGCGTCACGGTGGACGGAGACAACGCGCGCGTCGAGAAAATGGGTTCGTAGGAAGGGAATCCGATGAAGCGGTTTCAACCGGTGGAAACCGGTTGAGTTGTCGAATTGATTTGTGCGAGTCCACTGGGAAAAGTGGACTCGCTTTTTATTCGCGTCACACTCTATCGATTAAGCCGCCGGGAGGACAGGTGCGGCAAAAATTCGTGATGCGTTGGTTCGCGCCGACGAGTGAGATCGGGATGCCGCCGCGCAAGCGCCGCCCGCGCCGCAGTGTGCCGCTATGTTTTCTTCTCGAACTTGAGCGCGGCGGAGTTCATGCAGTAGCGCAAGCCGGTCGGCGCGGGACCGTCGTCGAAGACGTGACCGAGGTGCGCGCCGCAGCGGCTGCACTCCACTTCGATCCGCCGCATCCACAAACTGCGATCTTCTTTCTCCTCGATGTTGTCTTTGCCCAGCGGCGCCCAAAAACTGGGCCAGCCGGTGCCAGACTCGAATTTGGTTTCGGTGCTAAAGAGCGGCTGTCCGCAGCAGACGCACGCGAATATTCCCGGGTCGTGCGTGTCCCAGTTCTCGCCGGTGTAGGCGCGCTCGGTGCCTTGCTCGCGCGTCACGTGATATTGGAGCGGCGTCAGTTGTTTGCGCCACTCTTCGTTTGACTTTACTATTTTCTCGACCATCGCATTCTCCTTTCAGCGGCTATCCCGTGCGAACGTAACGAAACACGACGCTCAAGATATGGTACCCCGCCAGCAGCGACCCGCGCACCGTTCCACTCACTTTGGACCGCCCGGCGCGGCGCGCCTCATAACGGATGGGCGCTTCGACGATGCGGGCGCGCCGCCGCGCGGCTTTGGCGATCATCTCGATGTGCCAGCCGTACGTCATCTCGCGCAAATCCAACGCGGTCAGCAAGTCACGTGTGATCGCACGGTACGGTCCCAGGTCGGTTACGCGCGCGCCGTAGAACACGCGCAAGAGCCGCGCGCCCAGCCAATTGCCAAAACGCTGCTGGAGCGGCATCGCTCCCGGCGCGATGTAGCCGCGCGTCCGCGAGCCGAGAACCAAATCGGCGGCGCCAGCGCGCAGCGGCGCGAGCAGCGCCGGCATTTCGCTCGGCAGAAAACTGTAATCCCCGTCG
>JBBIJS010000310.1:0-3496 GCA_037445855.1 Chloroflexota bacterium
CGGAAGACCCGCGCACGGAATCGCTCGACGCGATCAACGCGCAGATCGCGGAGGGATTGCAGCGCGCGGGACGGCGCAAAGACGAAGATTATTTCATCGTCAACGACCGCGCGGAGGCAATCGCGTTCGCGGTCAAGACAGCGAATGCCGGCGACTTAGTCCTCGTCACCGGCAAGGGGCACGAGCGTTCGATGTGTTTCGGCACGACCGAATATCCGTGGAGCGATCAAGCCGCGGTGGCGGACGCGCTAGGAATTCCGCGCGGCGGCGACAGCCGCGTCGAGTGATAACGCGCGTCCTTCGTCGAACGCGCGCGTGAACGCCGCGTCGCCGAGCAGGGCGCGCGCGTCCGCCGCGCCGCGCTCGTACTCCGCCTGGTCCGCCGGGCGCAGCGCCGCGGGATTATCGAGCAGCGCCCGCGCCGCGCCGAGCAGCCGCGCCGCGCGTTCGGCTTGCCGGGCGCGCGCGGCGACGGCGGCGAATCCGATCAAGCAATTCGCAATGCCCTCGCGGTCTTGCAGCGCGCTGAACAGCTCGAGACTTGATTTGATCAAGTCGGCGGCGGAGGCGTCCTCGCCGCGCCGGAGCGCGGTGACGCCGAGATTGTGAAGGACGATGGCGACGCTTTCCTTCTGCCCCAGTTCGCGGAAGAGCGCAAGACTTGCCTCGTACTGTGCGTGGGCGCGCGCGTAATCGCCTTGACTGCGCGCGACATCGCCGAGATTGTTCAGCGAGCCGGCGGTCCCGCTCTTGTCCTTCAAATCGCGCCGCAGCGCCAGTCCCTCCGCGAACAACTGCGCCGCGCGCGCGGCATCTCCGGCGCGGTACGCCTGTTCGCCCAGATTATCCACGATCGCGCTCCGCAGCCAGGCATCATCCAGCGCGCGGCAGAGCGCCAAACTCTCTTCGAGCAATTCGGTCGCGCGATCATTCTCGCCTTGCAGGCGCGCCAAGAGACCCAGTCCGTAGAGCGACAGGGTGGTGAGCCACGCGTCCTCGCTTTGCCTTCCGAGCGCGAGACTCTCTGCCATCAGCGCGTGCGCGCGCGGCAGGTCGCGCCGAGAGTTGCGCTGGCACCCGCCAAGAATGAAAAGCGAGACGCCGATCAACCAGGAATCGTCGACTTGGCGCGCGAGGCGCAGACTCTGCTCGCACAATTCCGCCGCGCGCGATAGGTCGCTCTGAAAATAAGCCAGGACGCCTTTTCCTGCTAACGCACGCGCGCGGAGCGGAATCAGTTCGTCGGACGCGGCGTCGTTTCGGCTGAGGGCTTGAGCCAGCCAGGTGCGCCCTTCGGTCAAATCGCCGTGCATCGTCCAGAATTGCGCGAGCGCGCTCGCCAGACGCATCCCTTTCACGGCGTCTTCTGGCGACCCATCGCGTCCGAGGGACCATTCCAGCGCGGCGCGCAGATTGTCGTGCTCGACTTCCAAACAGCGCAGCCAGAATATCTGATCGCCGCCGCGTAAATACCGGTCGGCTTGCTCGGCTAGATGCAAGAACCAATCGCGATGCAAGTTGCGCGCGGTTTCCGCTTCGGCGGATTCCAGGAGTCGGTCGCGCGCGTACTGTCGGATCGTCTCGAGAAAGCGATAGCGCGGATCGGCGGTCCCCTCGTCCATCAGCACGAGCGATTTGTCTACGAGCCGCGCTTGCAGTTCAAGAACCTGCGCGGTTTGGATGTTCGGGCACACGCAGATCGCTTCCGCCGCGTCCAATGTCCACCCGCCGTTAAAGACTGACAGCCGGCGGAACAGTGCGCGTTCTTGCTCGGAGAGCAACTCGTAACTCCAATCGATCAGCGCGCGCAGCGTCTGATAGCGCGGCAGCGCGGTGCGGCTCCCGCCCGTGAGCAGACGAAAACGATCGACCAGACGCTCCGCGATTTGATCGACCGTCAGCGCCTTGACGCGCGCCGCCGCCAGTTCTAACGCCAGCGGGATGCCGTCGAGCTGCCGGCAGATCTGAGCGACCGCGAACGCGTTTTGAATCGTCAGCCGGAAACCGGGCAGCGCCGCAATCGCGCGGTCGACGAAGAGCCGGACCGCGTCGCACTGCATCAGCGCGGGCAAATCGTCCGGCGCGATAGTCGATTTTTCCACCATGTCGGGCAGATGCAGCGAGGGGACACGCCACACGGTTTCGCCGGGAACGTGGAGGACTTCGCGGCTCGTCGCGAGAATCTTGAGGCGCGGGCAGGCGGTCAGCAGCAATTCCGCCAGGCGCGCGCACTCGCCCACCAGTTGCTCGCAGTTGTCGAGGACGAGCAGTAGATCGCGATCTGCCAGCGCCGCCGCCAACGCCGCGTCGAGCGATTGACCGGATGTGTCGCGCATACCGAGCGTCTTGGCAATCGACGGCGCTACGCGCGCGCGGTCCATCACCTCGCCCAACTCGACGATCCAGATGCCGTCTTGGAACGCGCCGACGAGATCGTAGACCGCCTGCTTGGCGAGCCGCGTCTTGCCGATGCCGCCGGCGCCGGTGAGCGTCAGCAGCCGAGTGTCTGCGATCAATCGTTTGACTTGCGCGATTTCCTGTTCGCGGCCGATGAAACTGGTGAGCGGAACCGGCAGATTGGTCAGCGTGGCTTCGCGCGCGTGGGGCGTCTCGGTCGCGCGCTTGATCGATTCGCGCAGTGCGATCGTCTCCGGCGCGGGGGCAACGCCGAGTTCGGCGGCGAGGGCGCGCTGGCATTCTTCGTACTGCCTGAACGCGGCGCTGCGGTCGCCGGTCGCGAGATGGCAGAACATCAGGTGCTGATGCGCCCGCTCATTCGCCGGATCAACGCGCAAGACCGCCCGCGCGAATTCCACGGCGCGGAGATACTCGCTGCGCGCGCGCATCCGCTGGGTGAGCAGCAGAAGGGTGTCAATGAAGAGGTTGCGATAACGTTCTCGTTCCGCCGCGATCCAATCGTCGTAATAGTCCGGCAGCAAATCGCCCTGGTACAGCGCGACGGCGGCTTGCAGTTCCATAATTTCGGATTGACGCGAGCGCGCGGACTCCACCCCCAGCGTCTGGGCGAATTTGAGCGCGTCCACCCAGAGCGAGTACGCGGGATTGATTCGAACCGCTTCGCGGTCGGCGAGGAGAAGGTCATCGCCCAAGTGCTTGCGTAGGGCGGCAAGCGCGGTGCGGAGGGACGTGCGCGCCTGATCGTCGGCGGAATCGCCCCAGAAAAGAGCGGAGAGTTTTTCGCGCGCATGTTCTTCGGGGTGTAGCACAAGATAAGCGAGGAGCGCATCCACCTTGCGCGTGGGAAGGTGGATCAACTGCTCGCCGCGTTCGATCCGAAAGGAACCGAGGAGGTAGAGGTTGAGAGACGGCAACTGTGCCGCGTTGACGCGGGGCATCATTGTCCCTCCGGCTGCATTGAAATCTTAACACGGATGCGGCGCGGTGTCAATGCTTTGTAGTCACGGGGGTGTAGTTCACCTAGGGGGCAGGTTTTCATAAACAGAGGAGCAGGCGTTCTCTAACGCCGTGTGCAGGC
>JBBIJS010000311.1:0-3478 GCA_037445855.1 Chloroflexota bacterium
ACCACCACCGCTTTCGTCTCGCTGTAATAATCCAGCGCCTCGCTTCCATGCTCCTTGCCGACGCCGCTCTGCTTGAATCCGCCGAACGGCATCTCGTCGTAGATGATCGCCTGCGAATTGATCCAGGTGTAGCCGGCTTCGAGCTGCTCCGCCGCGCGGTTCGCCTTGTTGAGGTCGCGCGTCCACACCGACGAGCCGAGTCCGTAGATCGAATCGTTCGCCATCGCGATCGCTTCGTCCATATCGCGCACGCGCCACACCGGCAGCGCGGGACCAAAGACTTCTTCCTGCCCGACGCGCGATTTCGGATCGACGTCCGCAATCAGCGTCGGCAAATAGTAATTGCCCTTTTTGAATTCTTCCCCCTGAGGTTCCGTACCGCCAACCAACACTTTGCCGCCGCGCTTGACCGCGTCCGCGACTTGCTCTTCGACCTCCTGCCGTTGGGACGCCGTGTGCATCGGACCGAGCATTGATCCTTTTGCCAGTCCATCGCCGACGCGCAGCTTTTTCACTTTCGCCGCGAGCTTGTCGAGAAAATCCTCGTACACCTGATCGAAGACATACACGCGCTTGATCGCGAGGCACGCCTGACCGCAGTTGTAGTAACGCCCCACCGATGCCGCGCTCACCGCCTCGTCGATGTTCGCGTCGTCGCACACGATCATCGGATCGCTGCCGCCGAGTTCGAGCGTGACGCGCTTGATCGTCTGCGCGGCGACCTCCATCACGTGCCGCCCGGTCACCGTCGCGCCGGTGAATCCGATCTTGCGAATCTTCGGATGCGCCAAGATCGCGTCGCCGACCGTTCCGCCCGGACCGGTGACGATGTTCAGCGCGCCCGGCGGCAAGCCGGCTTCGTTCAGCAATTGAATCACGCGCAGATCGGTGAGCGGCGTCGTGCTCGCCGGCTTGACGATGACCGCGTTGCCGGCGACGAGCGCGGGACCGATCTTGTTGCCCAGCAGCGCGACCGGAAAATTCCACGGCACGATCGCGGCGACGACGCCGATCGGTCGTTTCAAGATGATGCCGTACTTGCCTTCGTCGAGATTCGGCACATAGCCGCCGCGCAAGTTCTTGCCCAGCCCGGCGTAATGCTCCAGCGTGTGGACAAATCTCTCAATCTCTAATCTCGCTTCACGCAGCGGCTTGCCCTGCTCCAGCGTCAGCGTACGCGCGAGTTCGTCTTCGTGTTCGCGGATCTTGCGCGCCCCGTCGCCAACCAGTTCGCCGCGTTTCGCGCCGGGCGTCGCCCACCATTTGGGAAACGCGCGCTCTGCCGCGTCGACCGCGCGCTGAACGTCGCGCGCGTCGCCTTTCGGCGCGGTATCAACGACCCCGCCGTTGGCGGGATTGTAGACGGGATATTCTTCTTTCGATTCGGCGGCGACGGATTCGCCGTTGATCAACATTTTTGCCATTGTAGATTTCGCCTTGCAGTTTCTTGGCGCTCCCGACTCCGATGGAAGATAGAACACTGACAAAACAGACGACCACAGATTATTTGTTTTTCTGTGTTTTTCAGTGTTTGTCTGTGTCCAATTGAATTACTTGACTAGCGTCGCCTGCAACTTGATGTCGACCCCGCTCAATGCTTTCGATACCGGGCAGCCGGCTTTGGCTTCCGCCGCCAGTTCCTGAAATTTAGCATCGTCTAGATTTGGAACCTGCGCCTCGGTCTTGAGCTCAATCGTCTTGATCGCCGGTCCGTCTTCGAGATGGACGGTTGCCGTCGTCTGAATGCGCGTTGGTTTGAAGCCAGCTTTGGTCAGTAGCGCCGACAGGAACATCGAAAAGCATCCCGCGTGCGCCGCGCCGAGCAACTCTTCCGGATTCGTGCCCTCGCCGGACTCAAAGCGCGACGCGTATGTGTACGGCCCTTGGAACGTGCCGAACTTCATCGTGCCGGAACCTTCACGCAAGGTCCCCTTCCATTCGGCTTGAGCATGACGAATAGCCATTGTTATTCCTCCTTCTATTCACGAAGGTTTTGGAGAATCAACTGATTCCCAACTTTCTTTTCATCATCTTCCCGACGCTCGCGATGAGCGTATCGCGGTCTTTCGATAACGCCTCAGCGACTCGCACCTGCTCATCGTGCGCGCGGTTCTGACTCAACTTGTATTTGCCTTCCAGCCGCGTCACCGCGATTTCAAACGCGACCATTCCGCCCAGCAACTTTTCTCGATAGTCCGCCGGCGCTTCGTCCCACTGCGGCTGGGCATTCCGGTCGGTGATCTCAAACGTCGCCGCGAGCACAGCCAACTTCGATTGATCGTCCGACAGAATTCTCGGCGTGCCGTAGGCATGCACCGCCGTATAGTTCCAGGTCGGGACGCTCTGTCTGGTATTGTAGTGCGAAGGCGAGATGAACGCATGCGGTCCCTGAAAGATAACGAGCACTTCGCCGCCGCGCTCGAAAGTCTGCCACTGCGGATTCGCGAACGCCATGTGGCTCCACAGCGTCAGCGGCTCCTCGCGCGCCGCCACGACCGGCATATGCGTCGCGATGGGCGTTTCGTTATCGTTTGAAACGATGATTGCGAAAACGTTCGCGCGCATGAACCGCAGCAATTCCGCGCGGTCATCCACGAGAAAATCTTTGGGGATATACATCTCAATATCCGTAATCGACCGGCGCGGCATAGCGATGTTCTTTCAATTGCAGCGCGCGCCACCGTTCCTCGCCCAGTTTCTTCAAATACCCCGCGCGGTCTTTCACCCCAACCACCCAACCATCCAACCACCCAACGTTTCCGTCCGCCGTCCGCGTCGCGCGATGGTATTCGTGGTAGAATTCGTGGTCGCGATTGTAGTGTCCTTGCACCGGCGACGGATGCGCGCCGCCGGGCTCGTGCACGACCGCGCACACTTTGAAGCTCGGCGCGAGCACACGGTTGGGATCGCTGACGATCACCTCGCGTGGCACAATCTCTTCCGCGACAATGATGACGCGTTCCGACGCGAGCGCGGCTTCTTCGCTAATGCCGAGGTTGCCCCACGCGTGCGCGTTGCCGTCCGCGTCGGAACGCTGCACGTGCAGGATCGCCACGTCCGGTCGCAGCGCGGAGACCAGCAGCGTCTGCTCGCCGCCAAACGGCGACGCGGCTTGTTTGAACGATGGATTCGTTTTCGGCAAATCGCTGCCGAGGAGCGAGTACGTCGGAATGTACGGCGCGCCCAATCCGCCCGCGAGCAGAGCAAGCGAGATCGTGAAATTGCTATGGTCCCACACCTCCAGTCGATGCGGAATCCCCTGTTCCTGCGCGCGGCGATAGTTGTGCCCGAGTCCCGCGCTTACATTCCCGACCCACGCCGCGACGATTTTCTTCGCGCAGCCCGCGCCGATCAATTGGTCGAACAACATGTCAGAGATGGGACCGACGAGCGTGAGATCGCGCACGCGCTGGCGAATGATCTCGTGTCCCGCGGCGAACGGGATGAGCGATTCAAGCGCGGCGCCCATCACGACGCT
>JBBIJS010000312.1:0-3453 GCA_037445855.1 Chloroflexota bacterium
AAGTTTCGTCGCGCAAGACTGACGCGACTTGCGCGTGCATTTCGTCTGACTTGAGGCGCAGCGCCATATCGGGCAGCGGCGAGAACAGCGTATCGCGCGCGCGCTGCGTCAGCGTGAGCGCGGGATAAGGGGCGATTTCGATGCGGCGGCAGAGCGCGCGGAGCGGCGCGGCGTTCTGCAATTCTCCGGGTGCGCCGAACGAGAGCAGGGTGATCGCGTGCCGCGGCGCGAGGTGTTTGATGATGTTGAAATTACGGATCGTGGCGCCCTGGTGAGGCGGGTAGGGGAGTTGAGGTGTGAGGAAGAGGAGTTTCATTTGTGCGTTAAACGCTTCAACGTTTGAAGGTTACTGCGCCACGTTCTGATAGACCGCGAGCGTCTCGCGCGCGGCGCGCTGCCAGGAAAACGTCGCCGCGCGCTTGAGTCCCTTGACGCGCATCTCGCGGCGCAGATTGTCGTCCGTCAGCGTGCGCCACATTGCCACCGTCAATCCTTCGACATCTTCCGGTTCGACGAGGATGCCGGCGTCGCCGACCACTTCCGGCAGCGACGAGACTTTGGACACGATCACCGGTGTGCCGCATGCCATGGCCTCAAGCGGCGGCAGACCAAAGCCCTCGTAGAACGACGGCAGGACGAAGAGTTTTGCCGCGTTGTAAAGATAAACCAGTTCCTCGTTCTCGACGCCGCCGAGGAAGCGAACGGCATCGCCCAGTTTCAATTCAGCAAGCACCGGGTTGACTTGTTCGGCGAGCCAGCCGCGGCGCCCGGCAATCGCGAGGACCGCCGGCGACTTGTAGTTATCGCGCAGACGGCGGAAGGCGCGCAGCAGCGTCGGCAAGTTCTTGCGCGGCTCGATGGTGCTGACGAACAGGATAAAATCGGGCGGCAACTTGTAACGCGCGCGTGTGCGCTCGAGCGCTTGTTCGTTCGTGACGGGCGTGAAGAGGGGGTGCGCGGCTTCGTGAATGACAGTGATCTTGGATTCGGGCACGCCGAGCAGACGCACCGTGTCGCGCTTGGTGCTTTCAGAGACCGCGATGATGTGATCGACTTGCCGCGCGGCGAGATCGACCTGTCCATAGTAGCGTGCGCTATCGCGCGTGAGAAAGCGTGGGTAGAGGAGGAACGCCAGATCGTGAACGGTAATCACGGTGGGAAAGCGCGTGCGCGATGGCGGAATGAAATCCGGGCTGTGCAGCACATCGAGCGCGAACGGCGCCAGCTCCGCTGACATCGCCAGGCGTTCGAAGCGATGGTGGCTGGGCGTCCACAGATTCCGCCGCTGAAAGTTCGCTTGATCGATGATATGCGTTTTATCTTTGCGGCTCTTGAAGATGACAAAGTCATCGTCGCGGTCGATCTGCGCGAGCGCTTGCGTGAGGCGCAAAATATATTGACCGATGCCGGCTTGATGGTAGTAAACGAGACGCGCGTCGATGCCGATACGCACGCTGGCTCCTTGCTGCGAGATTGAGCGTGACTATTACGCCGTGTATCAGTGCGCGGAGCGGTTTGTGCGGCGAAGCAATCTCCGTGCCCAGTGAATGCGCTTGCTTCGCTTCGCTCGCAATGACACCCAAGCAGTAACGATGCTGCGATTATAAGCGCGGATGCAAAGCGCGTCAAAATCTATTGCGGGATTACGAATCCCACTAACTCGCTTCGCGCGGCGGTTGCAATCCGCCGCGAGTGATGCTATAGTTTTGCCGTTCTTCGCGTAGGCGATGGATATTCAAATCGGCAAAACCATTTTTTAGAAAAGGAAATACGCTATGCGTAAACTTGCGATCACGATTTTTCTCGCGCTGATTTTCTCGCTCGCGGCGTGCGCGTCTGCGCCAAAGCTGTTCGACGGCAACCACGCGTACCAAAAATACTTGCTCGATCAAACGAACCTGGGCGTGCGTCCCACGGGCAGCGCGGCAGATCGCGCGACCGGCGATTACATTCTCGCGCAACTGAAGGAATCGGCGTGGAGCACCGAGACGCAAGAGTTCACCTTTCGCGGCGTTGCCATTCGCAACGTGATCGGCAAAATTGCGGCGGGCAGGGGACCGATCATCATCCTCGGCGCGCACTATGATACGCGTCCGCACGCCGATCAGGACAAGTTGCATCCGGAGCAGCCGATCCTGGGCGCGGACGATGGCGCGAGCGGCGTCGCGGTGCTGCTCGAACTGGCGCGCACGCTCGATGTATCGAAGCTGAAGAATGAAGTGTGGCTGGCGTTCTTCGACGCGGAAGATGATGGCGACCTGAGCGGTTGCATCGTTGCGCCCGGTCCCGCGTGCGACGACGCGCCGTGGCCCTGGTCGGTGGGCGCGACGTACGTCGCCGCGCATCTGCCGACCGCGCCGCAGGCAGTGATCGTGCTGGACATGGTGGGCGATATGCAGCAGGATTTCTACTACGAGCAGAATTCGGACAAGGCGCTGCAGCAGCAAATATGGGGCATCGCCGCGCGGCTCGGTTACGCGGCGGAGTTCATCCCGCAGGAAAAATATTCGATGGAGGACGATCACACGCCGTTCTTGCAGCGCGGCTTGCGCGCGGTAGATATTATCGATTTCGATTATCCGTATTGGCACACGACCCAGGACACGCCAGACAAGGTCAGCGCGGCGAGTCTGGAGCGCATCGGGAGCGTGATGCAGGCGTGGCTGGAAGGGCAGTGAATAGTGGATGGTGGACAGTGGACAGTGGGCAGTAGGACGGTGAGACAGTGGAACAGTGGGACGGTTAGCGTTGCGGGGGAGAGCGTGGTAGAATAGAAGAAGCACCATCGGGTAAAATCCGACGGCTATTGGGCACAAAGCCCGCTCTGCGGGCTTGCAGATTGGTAGGCGTCGGTTTCCAACCGATGCCGAGGTGATTTCAATGGCGAAAATCTATGTGTCATCAACGTATCTGGATTTGCAAGAATTTCGCGAAAAGATTCTATTCCATCTGCATCGCTTGCAGCAAGCTGTTGGCGCGATGGAGTACTATCTTGCAGATGATCGCCGACCAGCAGACAAGTGCATTGCCGATGTGAAAACGTGCGACATTTACGTCGGCATTTTCGCGTGGCGATATGGTACCGTACCCGACGAAAATAATCCTGACAAACTCTCGATCACTGAGATGGAGTACCGCGCCGCGCGTGAAAAAGGAATTCCCTGTTTGATCTTTTTGCACGATGGCAAGTCGCCGTGGTCACCCGATCTGGTAGACGACGACAAGACGCGCATCAAGGCTTTTCGCAAGAAACTCGAAAGTGAGCAATCGGCGCAGTGGTTCAAAACCGCAGATGAACTTGCGTCGCTTGTCGGCGCGTCGTTGTACGATAAATTGATCGCGCTAGGTTTGTGCGCGCCAGAAAAAGGCGTGACGACTTTCGATCTTGACGCGTACTTCGCCGCGCTCCGCAAACGCTATGGCGTGCTCGCGCTGGAAGGGCTGACGCCGCCG
>JBBIJS010000313.1:0-3447 GCA_037445855.1 Chloroflexota bacterium
GCGTACCTCCGCCAGCGTGTCCGCGTCGAGATCGATTACCTGCTCGCGCTGTCGCACGACGCGCGCCTCGTCCGCCCCGTCACTGCCGCCGAAACATCCACCCTCCAAGCTCTCGTCTCCGACTTTTCTTCCGCCGACGCGCGTGCGATCAAAGAACTCGAACGCACGACGCGCCATGATGTCAAAGCGATAGAGTATTTCTTGCGCGCGCGTCTTGCCGCGACCTCGCTGGCTGATGTCGTCGAGTGGCTGCACTTCGGTCTGACCTCGGAAGACGTGGACATCATCGCACAGGCGCTCGCCTTGCGCGACTCACGCGACGCGGTCATTCTCCCCGCGCTCGACGACATCGTCGCGCGACTCGCCGCGCGCGCGCGCGAATACAAGCGCGCGCCGATGCTCGCGCGCACGCACGGTCAGCCCGCAGTACCGACGACGCTGGGCAAAGAGTTCGCGGTCTTTTTCGCGCGGCTGAAAAAGCAGCGCGCGATTCTAGCGGCGCATCGCTTTGAAGCGAAACTCACCGGCGCGGTCGGCAATTTGAACGCGCTTGCCGCCGCCGCGCCGCAAATCGACTGGCTTGGCTTTGGTGATGCGTTCATTCACGCGTACGACCTGGAGCCGAATGCGGTCACGACGCAACTGATACCGTTCGACAACTGGCTGCGTTATTTCGACGCGCTGCGGCTGACCAATTCGGTCCTCATCGACTTGGCGCAAGACGTGTGGCGCTATATCAGCGACGATTACCTGCGTTCGCGCGCGGTCGCCGGCGAAGTCGGCTCATCGACGATGCCGCAGAAGGTGAATCCAATCGATTTCGAAAACGCGGAAGGAAACCTCGGCATCGCCAACGCGCTGTTCGCGCATTACGCGCAGAAATTGCCGGTTTCGCGTCTCCAGCGCGACCTCTCCGATTCAACTGTTCGCCGCACGTTCGGCGTCGCGCTGGGGCATAGTCTCATCGCCTATACGAATCTCGCGCGCGGACTGGACCGCATCGACGCCAACATCGAAAAGATGCGCGCGGATTTGGAATCGCACTGGCAAGTCATCGCCGAAGGCGCGCAGACGATTCTCCGCGCGGCAGGCGTGCCCGACGCGTACGAGTCGCTCAAATCGTTGACGCGCGGCAAGAACATCACGAAATCAGAGTTCGCAACGTGGATCGAAACGCTATCCGTGGATGAATCGGTCAAAGCGCGGTTGCGCGCGCTGTCGCCGTTCTCGTACATCGGGCTTGCGGAGCAAATTGTTGATCAAGTACTTGACGGAGGACGGAAGACGGAGGACGGATAATTTCCGTCGTCGGTCATCCGTCTTCCGTCGATTTTTGGAGGATCCATGTCCGTTACAGTTGTCATCGGCACGCAGTGGGGCGATGAAGGCAAAGGCAAGGCAATCGATTATCTCGCGCGGGACGCCGATTTTGTCGCGCGGTACAATGGCGGCAACAACGCCGGGCACACCATCGTCAATCGGTTCGGCACATTCAAGATTCACCTCGTCCCTTCTGGCATCTTCTATCCGCGCACGCGCTGCCTCCTCGGCGGCGGTATGGTGATCGATCCCGCGGTTTTGATCGAAGAGATGAACGCGCTGCGCGCCGCCGGCGTCGAGTTGGACAAGCGCGTTTTCATTTCACCGCGCGCACACCTGATTATGCCGTACCATAAAATCCTCGACGGCTTGTACGAGGAGGCGAAGGGCGCAGGTGCGACCGGCACGACGCGGCGCGGCATCGGTCCGACGTTTGCGGACAAGGTGAGTTACAACGGCTTGCGCTGGAGCGACCTCGCCGACGCGGAACTCTTCGCGGGCAAATTGCGCGTGCAACTCGGAATCAAAAACAAGATCATCGCCGCGCTCGGCGGCGCGACGCTGCAATTTGAAAAAGTCGAAGCGGAATACCACGAGTATTACGCGACGCTCAAACCATTTATCACCGAACTATTTCCAATCGTGCAGAACGGTCTACGCGCCAAAAAGAAATTCTTGCTCGAGCAAGCGATGGGCACGAACCTCGACACGGACTGGGGCACATATCCGTTCGTCACCGCGTCGACGACGCTGGCATCCGCGGCGACGGCGGGCTTGGGCATTCCGCCGCGCGAGATCACGCGCGTCGTCGGCGTGACCAAGGCGTACACCACGCGCGTGGGCGCGGGACCGCTGCCAACCGAAATCATGGACGAGGCGAGCGACGCGGCGCGCGCGCTGCGCGAGGTCGCCGCGACGACCGGGCGCACGCGGCGCGGCGGCTGGTTCGACGTGGAACCGGTGCGCTTTGCGGTTCAACTCAACGGCGCGTCCGAACTTTTTCTGACGAAACTCGACATCCTCAGCCAGTTCGACGAGATTCAGATTTGCACCGGCTATCAACTGAATGGCAAGCGCGTGCGCTATTTCAATTTGAACGCGTATCAACTCGCGCAAGTCAAGCCGATCTTCCGCACACTGCACGGCTGGCGCACCGACATCAGCGCGGCGCGCAAGTATGCCGATTTGCCGCCACGCGCGCGGCAGTACGTCGAGACAATCGAGCGATTGGTCGGCGTGCCGGTGCGGTGGGTGTCGGTGGGACCGGAGCGTGAGGCGACGATAAGACGATAGGAACACGAAAGCCGCGAAAGAAACGAAAACCGCGAAAGGTTGGACAGTGCCTCAACCATCTAAACATCAGTTCGAACTACTTTCTGGCAAAGTGCTCGCAGCGTGCATTGATGTTCAGCGGCAACTGGGGGTTCACTGCATGGAGATCGATTACCAGCGTGCCCTCGCAATTGCTTTCCCGAAATTCGGAGTGCAGTTCGACCGTGAAGTCGAAATCCCAATATCCTACGATGGCGTCGAGGTTACGCGCCGACGCGTGGATTTTCGCTGCTGGGACGATCAAGATGAATTGCTGTTAGAAACGAAAGCGGCGTCTGCTATTCGCCCCGAAGATGTGGAGCAGTCTTTGTTATACGTGACGAAGGCAAATCGGAAACTTGTTCTACTGGTCAATTTCGGTGAAAAACCCTTGCGTCCGCGCCGTTTTGTGAACACACCAAAAACGCCGACCACTCCATGACTCATCGCGTTCTTCTTTCGCGGTTTCCGCGTCCTTTCGCGGATTTCGTGTTCCAATCCCTCGCCAACCTCTTCTTCCTCTGGGTCATCTTCCGGTACGCGCTCGGCGGCTGGGAGACCGCGCAAATTCTCCTGACGCAGATCGGCTTGCCGGCGTGGATCGCGCTCGTGGTCGTCAGCGCGCTCGTGCTGTACCGCAGCGATTATCGCAAGGACGTGCCGCTCTTCATCGCCGCGTACACGTTGGGTTATTGGGGCGAATGGTGGGGCACGACGCGCGGCGTGTGGACGTACTGGAATCACGCGACGCCGCCGGACTATTTGCCGCCGCTGTGGGCAATCGGTCTGCTGACGGTCACGCATCTGCGCGCGCTG
>JBBIJS010000314.1:0-3432 GCA_037445855.1 Chloroflexota bacterium
AAGCAGTGGTCGCACTCGTACGTGCATTTGTACGACAATAGAAAATGGATGCCGGTCAGCATAGCAAACCTCCTTCGTAATTCGTTATTGCTTGCCTCGCCAGTGCCGCAATGTACTTCCATCGGTGAATCCAAGCGGAAGAAGCGCGCCAAGCGTCATGACGAACAAATTGTCACACAGGAAGAAGACCGCGAGCCACCAGACCGCGCCCGTTGCATAGGCGAGTCGTAGCAGGAGCAAGATGATGGTTGCGGCGATTACAACATTCGAGCTCATCAATGGTCCTCCCGACGCGCGTCGGATGTGGAGTTCAGCCGGCAGCACTGGCTCATCGGTCGGATAAATCGAAGTGGAGAGCAAGCCCCAGTATCGAATGCCGATCATCGGATGCCCGGTGTGCCGCGCCGCGCGCGCGTGCCCGATCTGGTGCAGCGTTTCCGCAAGCCAGTGCAGCGCGCTCGCGATAAGCGCGGCGAGAATCGCAGCGCCAAGTGGAAAATTCAGCAGCCCAATCGCGATAACGATCAGCGCGCACCACAGCAAAGTCAGTCCGCCGATGGCGGACGGCAGCGCGGAAAGTTGCAAGCCGTAGAGCCGCCCCAATTTGAATTCACGCATCTGGTCACCGGTGATCCTATTCTACACCCCGATTGCGTTCCGCGCCAAAAACGATTCGGGGCGATTCAACGAATCGCCCCGAATGATCTACCCACCGCTGATCGCCATGACAATGCGGACGCTGTCGCCCTCACGCAGCAGCGCGGTCAGGTTCTCCGCGATCGTTTGATCGATGAATATCTTGATGTGCTCGCGAATCTCGTCTTGCTCGTTGATGACGCGGAAACGAATGCCCGGATAATGGCGCTCCAGGTCGGCGAACATTTCCGCGAGCGTCGCGCCACTGGCGTCCACGACGCTCTGCTTGGTGTACGAGCGCAGCGGCGTGGGGATGTACACTTTCACCGCGCCAACTCCGCCACTTCGACCGAGTAGATTTCCGGCAGCGAGGTCGCGATCCTCGTCCAGGATGCGCCCTCGTCGTGGCTCGCCCATACTTCGCCGCCCGTCGTGCCAAAATAAACGCCGACGGGGTCGCGCGAATCGGTCGTCATCGCCTGCCGCTTCAAAGTAAACCAGCCATTGCCCTTCGGCAAGCCCTTGTCCTGGCGCTTCCAGGTTTTCCCGCCGTTGCGCGTGATGTACGCTGCCGGCATTCCATCCGGCGTGATGCGCCCAAGTGGAAAAGCGCCGTCGAGCGGGAAGAGCCACACAGTGTCCGGGTCGCGCGGATGAAGGGCGATCGGAAATGAAAAGTCGCCGATGCCATGTTCCTTCGGCAGGTTCTCGCCGATGTGCTGCCAGACTCCTTCCGCGCGGTCCATGCGGTAAGCTCCCATATGGGTTTGCTGATAAAGCCGGTCCGGGTTCACGGGATGAATCCGCATGGAGTGCGGTTCCGGTCCGGTTTCCGACTCTTCGGAGATTCCATACATCTCCAGCCCGCTAAAGCCCTTGTTGATCGGAGCCCAATCCCTGCCTTGGTTCTTCGTTTCAAGAACGCCGCTGGCGCCGGACGACAGACCGATATACATATGTTTGGGATCGCGGGGATCGATCATGATGGAATGCAGCGTTTGACCATCGGGCGGAGTCTCGTCCTCACGCGGGGGCGGATTGTACTTGGGATGATTATTGAATCCCGTAACTTCTGCCCACGTCATTCCATCGTCCTCGGATCGAAACAGCCCCGCCGGCGAGGTGCCGAGGTACCACACGCGCGGCTCGCTCGGGTGACCCGGCGACAGCCAAAAGTTGTGATGGACGGACCGACCCGTTTGACCTTCCGGCGCTTTGGGAAACGCGGGCGGCTTGGTCGCTTCTTTCCAGGTCTTGCCGAGATCGGTCGATTGGAAAATCGTGGGACCGAGATGACCGGTATGTGAGGTCATGAGGATGGTGCGGCGATCGCGCGGGTCCATGACCATGTGATGCACGATGCTGCCGATGTGCATTCCCACCGGATTCTTCCAACTGCGCCGCGTCTTGTCGCCGTAGATGATAAAAGCGCCCTTGCGCGTTCCGACGAGCAGCGCGATGCCAGCGCCGCCAGGCGATTTTGCGGGCGCACGCGATTTAGTTTTCGAACTAATCTTTCTTGCCATATCTCCCTCCTATAGGTTCGGACACGGACGAACACTTGCTTTATTTTTCTGCGTTCATCAGTGGTTGCCTGTGTCCGATTAGATTTTTGCGCCTGATGAAGCGTATTGAATCGCTTGTTCCATATTCATCGCCCGTCCGGCGTCCCACAATTGTTTGAATTGATCTTCGTCCATGCCGGCGCGCAAGACCGCAACCGCCTGATCGTACTCGGCGCGTTCCGGCGGGGTCATCGACGAATCGATCAACTCGCGCATGACTTGGGCGGCGCTCAGCAGCGTCACGGCGCGGTCGGGCTGGCTCTTTTGAATAAGGATGAAGGCAATACATTCCAGTTCATGCGCCACCGCCGCGCGATGACCCAGCTCTTTCCATTTGGGTAAAACTTGTTTGTAGAGTTCCAGCGCCTCGTCGATTTCGCCGTGCTTGCGCAAAATGTGCGCCAACTCGCTGCGGCAGGAATAGACAATTCGCAAATTGCCCATTTTTTGTGCGGCGTCTGCGCTCTGTCTGTATTGCTCGCGCGCTCGATCGATGTCGCCCATCATTCCCGACAAACGCGCCGCGGCAAACGCAAACCAATAAGTAGCCCACTTGCCGCCCGGTTCGCCGACCAGAGACGCGATTTCGGTCAGATATGCTTTAGCTTGAGCCGTATCTCCGCCGGTAAACAATACGGTTTGGGCGCTAATCATCAAGATCATTGCAAGCTCCTCATGGTCGCCGATCGCGCGCGCCAGCGCTTCGCCCTCATGCGTGTTTTGCTGGACGGCGTTAAAATCACCCTGATACATTGAAGATAGAGCGGCAAGAGCTTGCAAATGCACGATCGCTTTCTTGTCGTCGGCTTGTTTAGCCAAGGTCACTCCGGCAGTCGCGGCAGCGAAGCCGAGTTTGTGATTGCCCGAGAAGATGGCGGCTTGACTCAGAAACCCATACAAATTGGTGCGGGGTGCGACAAGCCCCGGCAGCGATTCAGCGCGTGTCAATATAGTTTGGCACCACGCCACGGCTTCCCCATTGTAGTCGCGTGAAGTCCAAAAGCTACCCACCGCTGCAGCAAGCTGGATGGCTTTCTCCAGATTATTCGACGAAGACCACTCTAGCGCGGCGCGCAGGTTATCGTGTTCCGCTTCCATCTGATCGAGCCAGGGCAGACGCTGAGAACCGAATCCCTCCTGTTTGACCTCGCCGGCTAGATTCAAAACGTAATCCAGATGCCGATTGCGCGTCTCGACGGCTTCGCCCGATTCGAGCAGCTTGTCCATCGCG
>JBBIJS010000315.1:0-3429 GCA_037445855.1 Chloroflexota bacterium
ATCGAAAACCGAGGTACGTGATCGAGTAGACTGGATCGGGGATGCTGCGAAACGCCGCCCGCGCGTAGGCTTGATTGTTGTTCCACGCGCCACCGCGCAGCGCAAAAGTGCCACTGCCTTTGCCGTACTCGCTACCCATCCATTCCCATACGTTGCCTGTCAAATCGAAAACACCCGAGCCAGTTGGGTCGAACCAGCGGCTCGCGCCGTTGGGGTACATTGTGACCGGCGTTGTTGCGTCAAGACCACTCGCGCTCGTGTTGCACTTGCTTGCGTCAAATCCATTGCCCCACGCGTACTCGCTGCCGTTCAGACCCCGCGCGGCTTTTTCCCATTCCTCATCGGTGGGCAGGCGGACAATTTGTTTCGCTCCAATTTTGTTTTCGGCGCGCCACTGCGCGGTGAGCCAATTGCAAAATGCTTCGGCTTCGTACCACGTCACGCCGGTGACCGGTTGGAGCGGATTATTCCAGCGGCGATCATCAAAATCATCTGGTTGGTCGGTTTTCTGCCACGCGTAACGCGGTTTGCCGGTGCGCCAGGTCCAACCCGCGTCGGACCACCACGCGGGCTTGGGTTTCTTTGGATCGCCATAGCCGCCGGCTTCAAATTGCTTGTAGAGCCGGTTCGTCATCGGATAGCGGCTAATCTGAAAGTCGTACCTGATCTCGCGCGTCTCGTTCTTCTCGCCGTACAGAAATTTGCCTTTCGGGATCAGCGCCAAAGAGTCCAGCGCGTCGACGCCTTGCGGCAGCCAGCCCAGGTCGCCTAGGAGCAGCCCCGCGTCGCGGCGCGTCGTCGCCGGCAGCGCGGCGTCGATCATCGTCGCGTGCAGCGCGGGGATCGTCGCATTCCACGCGGCGTCGGTTACGCCGGCGCGTCCCACATCGCGCAGCGCTTCGCCGGCGCGCACCACGTTCAAGCCGCGCGCGGCGCCGCTCTGTTCCTCGCGCAAGAATCTTCCGACGAGTTGCGCGGCGCGGTCGGGCGCGCGTTGAATGACGCTCAGGTGTCCGACCGTCAAGAGCATGGTCTCGCGCCAGATGTCGCGCGCGAGCATCTGGTGTTGGCGCATCTCCGCCAGGATCGGTTCCATCTCCGTGCCGCTGAGATAGCACAGCCCTTTCGCGGCAAGATATTCTTCCAACGTCTGGTGGATGAAACCGTAGACGCGGTGTCCGCGCTCTACGATCAAGCCGCAGTCGTTCCGCAAGTCAATCACAAATTTTTGCGCGGCGACGCGCGCCTGTTCCGGCGTAGCGTTCGCCGCTGCATGGCGTTCGGTCAGCCAATCTTCCACCGCCGGTTGGTCCACCGTGCCGGCTTCGGGGTTCGTTTCGCGCATCCAGAGCGCCAGCGCGGCAAGGACGCGTTCGGTTTCGCCGTAGCGGCGCGTCTGCGTGATGATGCGGTCGGGATTGCGGTGCAGCGCCCAGTTCTCCACCAATGCCTTGATGTATTCCTCGTACAATTCTACGCGCTGCTCGGGCAGGCGGACGCCTTTGCGCTTGATGAGTGCGAGGAGCGTGAGGAGCAGCGGATTCGCCGCGAGTTCGCGCACGCCCCGCGTGCCGTGAAAGATCGCCTCTTCCAGTTCACGCCGCTCGCGCGCGGCGTTGAGCGCGGCAACGGCAGTGTCTTTCTCAGCTGCCCGTTCAATCACCGGACACCACTTTTCGAGGAACAGGCGGATGTCAGCGTCGTCGAAATCGTGAACGGTGAGGTGCGTCAAACCGTCGGCGGTCAAACGCTGGTAGCCGACAATGCGGCTGGTGATGACCAGACGATTGCCGGCTTTGCGGTGCTGCGTCCAGAACCGTTCAACTTGCTCCGCGACGTAAGCGCGTTCGGCGGCGTCTTTCACTTCGTCCAGCCCATCGAGGAGAAGAGTGGCGCGTCCCTTGGCGAGCGCGTCTTTGAACAACGGGGCAAGGTCAGCGCGCATCGCGTGGACATCGCGATAGTACTGCGGCAGATAATCTTCGAGCGCGACTTGGCGCTTTTCGTCATTTAGCTTTCGGGCGTATGCGGCAATCGAAAGAAAGATCGGGACGCGCGGCGCGGCGACACCCAGCCGCGCGGCTTGCTCATTCTGCGCGAAGGCGACAGCGGCGTACTTCAGGAACGTCGTCTTGCCCGAACCCGGCTCGCCCAGGACAATCAGTCCCGGATAGTTCACCAGCGCAGCGTGCAGCGGCAGAGAAGCGACGCGTTCTTTTTCCAGGCGGGCAATTTCCTCTGCGTCTCCAACCACGTCACCGAGGTTGCGCCCAGCCACCCGCGCGGCGCGTTCGTACACGTCGCGCTCCGGAATGGCAACGCTGCCGCGCAGGGGCACGTACACCTCGGTCAGCGGAATGCGCTCCAGCGTGCGATCCAGCGCCGCAGCGATGCGCGTCGCGTCGATCTTGTCGAGCGTGGCGGTAAGGTGACGGGCGTAGTCTTCGTACACCTGGGTGAGGTCAGGCGGTGTTACGACGGGCGATGGAACAACGGGTGATGGCGTGGGACGTTCTTTGAGCCAGCGTCCCAAAGCCGTCCCGACCTTCAGCCCCAAGTCGTCGGGCGTAGTAAATTCGTCGCGCAAGTATTTGTCTACCTTCTTCATGAAATCGGTGAGCTTCTTCTTCGCGTCCCCTTCTTCGACAAAGCCGGGCAAAAGCAGCCATGCCTGTTTCGCACTGACGCGATAGGCAAAAATCGGCTTGCCTAGTTTCTGCGCCAAGTCAAATTCTTGCTCGGTCACCGATTTCGCGCTGCCTTCCGGCGCCGTGCCGTAACGATGCGCGTAAACGCCGACGAAAGCATCGCATTGCTCGACCTCCTTGAGTGCGGCGGTTTTCGGCTCTTCTGGGCGCGCGCCAAAGTACTCCATCATGCGATGCTGTTCGTCCAGTCGATTGATTGCCTGCTCAACTGCCTTGCGGTACTCGACCAGATCAATGTAAGTGGAACTGACGAAGATTTTCATGGCTCCTGCTCCGCGCTGTTTGGAATCTCGCCGTGCGATTGAATTATACCACTGAAACGCGGCAAATATGTTCGGCGCATCGAAGGGATGCAGCAAAACTGGTACGGCGGTTAAAAACCGCGCCTCCATATGGCAAAGGCGACCGGCGTCGCCTAAATTGACTTGCCGACGCAGGTCGGCATTGCCGTGAAGCGCAGCGATTTCAATCACCCGATCTTCTGCCTTAAATTTTCTGCAAATCTCCCAAACTCATACGCCGCGCCAAAAAATCTGTGCTATAATGCGGATGAGCCGATGAACGATCGAATCCCCATTTATTTCTGCCCACTGACTACTGATGACTGATTTTGTTCACCTCCACGCCCACAGCGAATACAGTCTCCTCGACGGGCTGCCGCATCCGAAAGACCTTGCCGCGCGCGCGGCGGAATTGCAGCAGCCCGCGCTCGCGCTCACCG
>JBBIJS010000316.1:0-3418 GCA_037445855.1 Chloroflexota bacterium
CCGCTACGCCGACGAGGCGTACTGCATCGGTCCCGCGCCGGCGCGCGAATCGTACTTGCGGATCGACCGCATCATCGACATCGCGATCCGCGCGAAAGTGGACGCCATTCATCCGGGTTATGGCTTTCTTGCCGAGAACGAGCACTTTGCGCGCGCGTGCAGCGAAGCCGGCATTACGTTCGTCGGTCCGCCGCCGGAAGTCATCCGCGCGATGGGCGACAAGATCGAAGCGCGGCGCGCGGTGTCCAAGCAAGGCGTGCCAGTCGTGCCAGGGACGTACGAGCCGCTGCGCGATGAGGAGGTGCTCGCCGCCGCGAATCAGATCGGCTATCCGCTGTTCATCAAAGCCGCGGCGGGCGGCGGCGGCAAGGGTATGCGCCGCGTCGACCAGCCCGAAGAACTCGCCGGCGCGATCGCCCGCGCGCGCAGCGAAGCCGAGTCTGCGTTCGGCAACGCCACGGTCTATCTCGAAAAGATCGTCGAACACGCGCGGCACGTCGAATTTCAGATTCTCGCCGACGCGCGCGGGAACGTCATTCATCTCGGCGAGCGCGAATGTTCGATTCAGCGGCGGCATCAAAAGTTGGTCGAAGAGTCGCCGTCGGTTGCGCTGGACGACAAGCTCCGCGAGAAGATGGGCAAAGCCGCGGTGGCTGCCGCGAAAGCGGCGAACTATGTCAACGCCGGGACGATCGAGTTTCTGCTTGACCAGGAGGAGCATTTCTATTTTCTCGAAATGAACACACGCTTGCAGGTCGAGCACCCGGTCACCGAACTCGTCACGGGAATCGATATCGTCAAAGAGCAATTGCGCATCGCGTCCGGGCGTCCGCTGGGGCTGAAGCAGAAAGACGTGGCGCAGCGCGGCTGGGCTATCGAATGTCGCATCACCGCGGAGGATCCGTATAACGGCTTTTTGCCGTCGACCGGTCGCATCATCAGTCTTTATGAACCAACCGGTCCCGGCGTGCGGCTCGAGAGCGGCGTGTATGAAGGATTCGAAGTGGGCTTGTATTACGATCCGTTGATCGCCAAGTTGTGCGTGTGGGGACCGGATCGCGCGACGGCGATCATGCGGATGAAGCGCGCGTTGAGCGAGTACAAGATTCTGGGCATCGCGACCGCTATCCCGTTCCACCAAAAACTTTTGGAAAGCACTAGTTTTATCGGTGGACATTTCGATACTACGTTTCTCGACGACCGCTTTGCGATGGAGCCGGGCGGATCGGACGAAAACGAAAAGATCGCCGCGATTGTCGCCACGCTGCTCACACATGACCGCCGCCAGCACGCGCTCAATATTCCGCCGCCCTCGAGCAGCGCGCGCGGCGGCTGGAAGCGTTTTCGATCCTGGGAGAGTTTGCGATGAAATACACCGCGCTCATCAACGACAAGTCGTACGCGATCGAGATCGGCGCGAACAATACGGTGCTGGTCAACGGCGACGCGCACAGTGTCGATTTTCGCAGCATTGACGGGACGACGCTGTATTCGCTGCTGATGGACAACGCGTCCTGGGAAGTCCTCGCCGAGCGGACGGGCGATGAATATCGCGTGCTGATTGACGGCGAGCTACACGTCGTCGACGTGCAGGACGAGCGCACGCGCAAGCTGGCGAAGGCGGAAGCGAAAATGGGCGCGCCCACCGGCGAGATCGCGATCAAAGCGCCGATGCCGGGACTGGTGCGCGGCGTGACGGTGAACGTCGGCGACGCGGTCGCGGCGAAGCAGGGGATCGTGATCTTGGAAGCGATGAAGATGCAGAACGAATTGCGCGCGCCGCGCGCCGGCGTCGTGAAAGAAGTGCGCGTGAAAGAAGGCGAGGCGGTGAATCAGGGGCAGGTGCTGGTGGTGATCAAATAGCGTGGTGGTTTGGTAGTTGGGTGGTTGGGCGGTTAGGTGATTGAGTGGTTCGGCGATAGAGCGGAGGTTGAAATGGAGCAGGTCACACTTTCGAAATCGACTGTGACACCCGCGTGATTGAGAGGATGCTATGGAATATCTAGTACCGATTGAAATCGAACCGCTGGAAGAAGGCGGGTTCCTCGCGACCAGTCCAGCATTGCAGGGATTCTTGGCGCAAGGACGTACCATTGCTGAGACAATGGAAATTGCGCAAGATGTCGCGCGTAAATTGATCGAGTCGTATATCGAGCATGGCGATCCACTTCCGAAACAGTTGGTCAAGCAAGCGCGGCGCAAAAAGTCCGGACATATCAAAGTCAGCGTGCCGGTTATGTTACCAGCATGAGCCCGCGTCTTGCCTATACCGCAAAAGTGGTGGTTCCCAATCATCCTGGACTGTTGCCGAAGGGCACGCTGAGAGCGATTGTGCGGGAATCGGGCATGACGGTTGACGAGTTCGTCAAACTCTAATCCGAGATTAAATCGATGAGCGATTCAAACAATAGCGGTGAACGTAAATCCAAATTCGAAACGCTCTCCGGCATTGAAGCCAAGCGCGCCTACACGCCGGAGGATGCGGACGACCAATACAACGAACGGCTCGGCTTCCCCGGCGAATATCCATTCACGCGCGGCATCCAGCCCACGATGTATCGTGGGCGTTTTTGGACGATGCGGCAGTACGCCGGCTACGCCAGCGCGGACGAATCGAACGCGCGGTACAAGTATTTGCTCGCGCAGGGACAAACGGGCTTGTCGGTCGCGTTCGATCTGCCGACGCAGACTGGCTACGATTCCGACGCGACGATGGCGGAAGGCGAAGTCGGTAAGGTTGGCGTCGCGATTTCATCGCTGGACGATATGGAGCGATTGTTTGACGGCATCCCGCTGAGCAAGGTGTCCACGTCGATGACGATCAACGCGACCGCCGCGATTCTGCTCGCGCTCTACGTCGCGGTCGCGAGAAAGCAGAGCGTCGAACCGAAGCAACTGCGCGGCACGGTGCAGAACGACATTCTCAAGGAATACATCGCGCGCGGCACGTATATTTTTCCGCCCGCGCCATCGATGCGCCTCGCGACCGACATCATCGAATACTGCGCGCGCGAGTTGCCGAGCTGGAATCCGATTTCGATCAGCGGCTATCACATCCGCGAAGCCGGCTCGACCGCGGCGCAAGAAGTCGCCTTCACGTTTGCGAACGCGATCGAGTACGTCAACGCGACGCTGGCGCGCGGACTGGCGTTCGACGATTTCGCGGCGCAGTTGTCGTTCTTCTTCGTCGCGCAGTTGGATTTCCTCGAAGAGATCGCTAAATTCCGCGCCGCGCGGCGGTTGTGGGCGCGCCTCGCCAAAGAAAAATTCGGCGCGCAGAAAACGCAATCGCTGATGCTGCGCTTTCACACGCAGACGGCGGGCGTCTCGCTCACCGCGCAGCAGCCGCAGAACAACATCGTCCGCACGGCGATTGAGGCGCTGGCGGCGGTGCTCGGCGGCACGCAATCGCTGCACA
>JBBIJS010000317.1:0-3406 GCA_037445855.1 Chloroflexota bacterium
GAGGTGTCGACGAACATTCCCTTCGCCATCAGGCACCTGCCTTTTCTATATTGCACGTAAAGACTTTGCCTTCGTGGATCGTCACGTTCGGATCGGCGACGAGCGCGCTGAGGTTGTTCGTCACGTCGCCTTGCGCGACACCTTGCCAGCCCCAGTGCCACGGCACGCCGACTTCGTGGATCGTCTTGCCGTTGATGTTGAAGGGGCGCATCCGCCGCGTCACGAGCGCGCGCGCCTTGATCTGTCCGCGCGCGGTCTTGATCGTCACCGTGTCCGTGTTTTGAATGCCTTTCTCCGCCGCGAGTTCAGGTGAAATCTCGCAGAAGAGTTCGGGCATCAGTTCTGCCAGCCACGGCAGCCAGCGACTCATCGTCCCGCTGAGATGATGCTCGGTCAGACGATAGGTCGAGATGACGTACGGATAGTTCGGATCGGCGACCTGATGGTACGGATTGCCGTCGATGTTCCAGGTCTTGGCGATCGGATTCGATTGCTGTTTGTACACCGGGTTCACGACCGGCGATTCGTACGGCTCGTAGTGCGTTGGCAGCGGACCATCGACGAGACCGGTCGGCGCGAAGAGCCACGCCTTGCCGTCCGGCTTCATGATGAAGGGATCGATGCCGCCGAGCCAATCGAAGCCGATGCCGTTGTCCTTGCCGACCGCGTCCGGCGCTTTGGTCGGCAAAAAGTCCGGGATGTCGCCCGCCGGCGAGACCCAGGATTTTTTCGCACCATCCCAGAAGACGAGCGCCTTTTTGTCCGACCACGGTTTACCGCTGACATCCGCCGACGCGCGGTTGTACATGATGTGGCGATTGGCGGGCCACGCAAAGCCCCAGTTCGGCGAAATCCAGTTGTCGCCGGTGCGCGACTTGGCGCGGTTCGTCCCTTCCTGCGGAATGATGCCGGTGTAGATCCACGCGCCGCACGCGGTCGAGCCGTCCTCCTTCAAAAGGGCGAACGTCGCCAGCGGTTTCTTGTCCGACCACGTGTAGCCGTTGATCTCCTTCAGCACCTTGTACGCCGACGGCTCGTCCTTGATGCGCCAGTTGGCGACTTCTTGCGGATCGGGGTCATAGCTCCAGAGCAGGTTCTTGATGCCCCAGTCGTGATCGACCGTCGAGTTCTTGTACGCCGCGATCAGTTTCTGCCCAAGATGGTAGGTGAACCACGAGTCGCTGCGCGCAGCGTCCGGCGGATCAGCGGCTTTATCGTGCCCCTGGATCAACCGCTGCGTGTTCGTGAACGTGCCTTCCATTTCCGCGACGGCTGCCGCGGGAATGAAAAAGACTTCGGTCTTGATGTCCGCCGATTTCAGTTCGCCGGAATTGATCTCCGGCGAGTTGCGCCAGAACGCCGCGGTTTCGGTCTCGAAGAAATCGCGCACGACCATCCAGTCGAGTTTCGCCAGCGCCTTGCGCTGGAAGCGCGCGTTCTGTCCGCCCACCGCCGGGTTCTGTCCCATCACGAAGAACCCTTTGATCTTGCCGGCTGCCATATCGACGAACATCGGCAGGTGCGAGTGATCGCCGGTGATCTTGGGATGATAGTCGTAGCCGTAGTTATTGTCCGCCGTCGCTGCGTCGCCCCACTGCGCCTTGAAGTACGAGACCTGGAACTTGGGCAGGTTGCCCCAGTACGACGTCATGATCGGCACAGTTTCCGTGAGAACGTAATCCTTGAACGTATCGTGCGCCTTGCGCGCGTCCGGCATGTTGAGGTACGCCGGCAGCGAATGGTACAGCGTCGCGATGTCGGTCGATCCCTGGATCGTCGCGTGACCTCGCAGCGCGAGCACGCCGCCGCCGGGTCGCCCGATGTTGCCGAGGAGCGCCTGCAGCATCGCGGCGGTGCGAATGATCTGCACGCCGACGGTGTGCTGCGTCCAGCCGACCGCGTAGGTGATGTTCGCGGTCTTGTCGCGCCCGGAGTTTTGCAGCAGCGTTTCCGCGACCTTGGTGAACGTCGCTTGCGGGCAGCCGGTGACCTGTTCGATCAACGCCGGCGTATAGCGCGCATAGTGACGCTTTAAGATTTGGAAAACGGTTTGCGGGTCTTGCAGCGTCGGATCGGTCTTGGGGCGACCAACGACGCGCTGAAGGAGTAGATCGGTGAACGGACCGACGCTCGTCGTCTGCGGCGCCGGCGCGGGACCGCGCTGGTACGCCCACGACGCAATGTTGTACGATTTGCCGTCGGTCGAGAGACCGGAGAAGGTGCCGTTGTTGTCTTCGGCGTCCTTGAAATCAGTCGAAACGAGCGTCGCCGCGTTGGTGTAGTTGACGACGTACTCTTTGAAGAACGGATCGGTGTTCCAGCGGTCGCTGTTGATGACGTAGTTGATGATGCCGCCGAGGAACAGGATGTCGGTGCCGGCGCGAATCGGCGCGTGAATGTCGCACATCGCCGAGGTGCGCGTAAAGCGCGGATCGACGTGCATCAGCGTCGCGCCGTGTTCCGTCTTGGCTTTGAGGGGCCAGCGGAAGGCGACCGGGTGACACTCTGCCATGTTCGAACCCATGATCATCACCGCGTCAGAATTTTCCAGATCGCGGGCGAAGGTCGTGGCAGCGCCGCGACCGAAGGTGACCCCCAGACCGGGGACCGAGGCGGAGTGTCAGATCCGCGCCTGATTTTCGAGATAGACGACGCCGAGCGCGTGCATCAGTTTCTGGTGGAGATAGTTCCACTCGTTGTCCATCGTCGCGCCGCCGAGCGAGGCGATGGCGTACGTGTTCATCACGCGCTTTTTGACCGTGCCGCCCTTGCCATCCGGCATGTCCTGCGTCTCGTTGAAATTCGCGTCGCGCGTCTGCTGAGTCAACTGCGCGATGCGATTCATCGCGTCGTCGAGCGACATGTCTTCCCAGTGATCGCTGCCGGGCGCGCGGTGTTTGACTTGGGTCCAGCGCAGAGAGTTGGTGACGAGTTGGTAGGTCGCCGCGCCTTTAGGGCAGAGGGTGCCCTGGTTGACCGGCGAATCGGGGTTGCCCTGAATGTCGATGATCTTGCCGCTGTCGTTGACGGTCACGATCTGACCGCAGCCGACCGCGCAGTACGGGCAAACGCTGGGGACTTGCTTGCCTTGCTTGATCGGAACGTCGAGCGCGTGCGCCTGCGCCGCGCTCGTATCGAGACCCAAGCCGGCGGCTTCCGCGGCAACCGCGGTGCCGATGGCTCCGGTCGAAATCTTGAGGAACTGTCGTCTGGATATATCCATCTTCGTCTCTGCCTTCATCACAGAATGTCTCCGCATCGTCACGGAGAAAAGAAACGATTCCAGCCGATAAAGGTGATCCAGTTTCGTATGGGCTTATAGGCGAATCCTCCTGGGTCGTTTTGAGCGCTTGGTTGAGCAAAAGTATACGCGTGACTATTCCTGTGTCAAGGGGGGTGGTTCTGG
>JBBIJS010000318.1:0-1117 GCA_037445855.1 Chloroflexota bacterium
AGAAAATCGACGCCGCCTTCGGTCAGCGCGGCGGCTTGCTCCGCGTAGGCGTCTGCCGCCGCCTCGTGCGTCAATTCGCCGAATGGCTCCATCAGCATGCCGGTCGGTCCCATCGATCCCGCGACGAGGACGCCGGCGCGCGCGGACGCGGCTTGGCGCGCCAGTTCCGCCGCGCGGCGATTGAGTTCCGGCGCGCGGTCGGCGTATTTCGAATCGCGCATCCGCACGCGCGTGCCGCCGAACGTATCGGTCAAGATAATGTCCGAACCGGCATCGACGAACGCGCGGTGGAGCGCGAGTACGTTCTCCGGTTTGTCGAGAACCCACTCTTCCGGCGGCACGCCGATCTCGATTCCCATCGCTTGATAGTTGGTGCCGGTCGCGCCGTCGGCGACGAGGATTTCGCCGGCGTTGAGGCGGTCGAGAAATGTATTTGCCATCTTTTCGTATCTCCCGGTCAAGACGGAGGACGAAGGACCGATGACGGAGATTCCTTCCGTCGTTCGTCTTCCGTCATCAATCATCGGTCGTCCGTCATCCGTCGAGCCGTTTCCATCAGCGCGCGCATATTTTCGTCCGGAATCTCCGGATACAAATCGCAGCCGGACCAGATCGCGCTCGCGCCGGCGCGCCCAATCGCCGCGACGGTTTCTGCAACGCGCTCGGGCGTGCCTTGACTCAAGACGCCGACCGGATCGAAATTGCCGAGCAGGACGGCGCGCGGTCCGAGCAGTCGCCGCGTCCGCGCGAGATCGTTGCGGTGATCGACGTTGAGCGCATCCGCGCCGCACGCGGCGAGATCGCGCACGATCGCGTTCGTGTCGCCGCAGACGCTCAAGACTTTGGGCGATTCTATCGTCGCAAACAATTTTCTCAGCGTGGGCTGCACCATTTCTTGAAATCTGCCGGGACCTGTCACCTGCGGCGAGCCGCCCATTTCGTGGACGGTGATGAAATCCGCGCCGGCGTCGCGATAATGCCCGGCGACCCGCGCGAGAAAATCGGCGAGCGATTCGAGCATTCGCGCCGCGCGGTCAGCGTCCTGCAACGCGCCGAGCCATCCGTCCGCGCCGAAAAGCTGCCACGCCAGCGTGAACGGACCCGGCACCCACGCGCC
>JBBIJS010000318.1:1217-3384 GCA_037445855.1 Chloroflexota bacterium
TCGTACGTGCTTGCCGCCGCCGCCGCCATTTTCGCCGCGTCGGTGTGCGATTCGCTGTAACGCACACCCACGGATTGCAGCCCCGACGCGGTCAGACTCGGCAAGCCGCTGAACACCGGCAGGCGCGCGACGCGTTGACCGCGCAGGATCGCCAGCGTTTCATCGCGCGAGCTGGGCATATGTGGATTTTTTCTGCGCTTCGACGGTCGCCGGCGAGATGCGCGGGAAGAGTCCGGCGCGGTGAATGATCTCGGCGACGACGTGCTCCTGCCGGTACGCCATCACGTGCACCCCAGCGACGCCTTTGATCTCGCGCACCTGCTGAATGATTTCGACGCAGATGTTCATGCCTTCTTCTTGCCAGTGTTCGCGTGGCGTTTTCTTCAGCCGCTCGATGATCGAATCCGGGATGACGACGCCAGGGACGTGCGCGCGCATAAACTCGGCGGCTTTCGGCGACCTGAGAGGTCCAACGCCCGCGAGGATGTAGACGCGTTTGGGCAAGCCCAGGTCGCGCGCGTGCGCCATAAACTCGCGAAAGACGTTCACGTCAAAGATGTACTGCGTTTGAATAAAGTCCGCGCCCGCTTCCACCTTCTTTGCCAACCGCTGCGCGCGCCAGCGAATTGGCGGCGCGAATGGATTTTCGGCTGCGCCGAGGAAAACGCGCGGCGGCACGGTGAGCTTGCGCCCGCTGAGCAGCATACCTTGATCCCGCATAATTCTTGCGGTGCGGAGCAGGTGCATCGAATCGAAATCGAAAACGCGCTTGGCTTCCGGCTGGTCGCCCGCGGTCACGTCGTCGCCGGTGAGACACAAAACGTTCTTCACGCCGAGCGCGGATGCGCCCAGCAGATCGCCTTGCAGCGCGATGCGGTTGCGGTCGCGGCACGACATTTGCATCACGACTTCGTAGCCGGCGCGCAGCAGCACCGCGCACAACCCCAGACTCGACATGTGCGTGTTCGCGCCGGACGCATCGGTCGCGTTGATCGCATCTGCCACTTCGGACAAGACCAGCGCGGCGTCGTAGACTTGCTGTGGATCGGAACTGTCGGGTGGATTTAGCTCCGCGGTGACGGCGAACAAGCCGGCGCGCAGCACGCGCTCAAGCCGGCTGCCCGCGCGCAGCGGGCGATCACTTGTTTCCATTGCCTGCATCCCAGCCCTTGGGATGTATCTGATCGCGCCCGGTGAACAAGTTGATCCACGACGACGTGTCCTTCAATCGCCAATCGACCGGCGGATGCAGCTCGCCGATGTGTTCGCGCCACAGCGGCAATCGCTGCGCGCGTTCGATGCCCTGCACCCACACGCACGGTTTGTCCGGGAAAACCTCGCAGTTTCCGTTCGGGCGCACGCCGCCGCAGGGTCCGTTGCGTTCGTTTTTCGGGCAGCGCATCGGACAGGTCAAGCCGGTCTCGTGGAGAATGCACTGCCCGCACATTCGGCAATCGAAGACGACTTGCTTGCTGATTTTTTCGACCGGCAAAAGCACGCGGTCGAGTATTTGGGTGGTAACTGATTTTTCGTTGAGCAGGTGCATTGCAAAACCCCAGACGGAGGACGGAGGACCGAATTATTCCGTCGTCCGTCTTTCGTCCTTCGTCGCTGTTGGGAACGCCAGCGCCTCGGTGAAAATATCGTTGAACTCTGGACGCCCGGACAACTCGACGTATTCGATAAATTCCGGAATCCGGTTCGCGGCTTCGCGCTCGCGGAACGAGAGCAGCGCGATCTTCGCGCCTTCGCCGGCAGCATTGCCAACCGCGACGATACGCTCGACCGGCACCCAGGGCACGAGACCAATCGTGCGCGCGCTCGCGGGGTTGATGTACGAGCCGAACGAACCGGCGAGCAGGACCTCGTGCAAGTCCTGCGCGGTAATGCCGAGCCACGCCATCAGCACATCGACGCCGGCGGCGATCGCGCCTTTGGCGAATTGCAGCGCGCGAATGTCCGGCTGCGTCAGGACGATGTTATCCTCAGGCGCGCTGAGCAGAAACGCGCGCACACCATTCTCTTCGATCAAACGATTGACGAGCGCATCGCCAAAATGCCCGCGCGCGTCTGCCGGGCGCATCAGTCTGCCCGTCGCATCCACGAGACCGACGCGCACCAACTCCGCGACGGCATCGACCAACCCCGATCCGCAAATGCCGATGGG
>JBBIJS010000319.1:0-3359 GCA_037445855.1 Chloroflexota bacterium
CCGCGCCGCACGTTCACGTATCTGTTCGGACTCGTCCTGGCAGTTGGACTGTTCGCCGGTATTTTGTTTTTCGTCGATGCGTCCAGTCAGCGGATGACGCAATCCGCCGTGCAAGCCGTGACGGTGGACATGCAAATCTCGTCGACGCTCGCCACGCCCGACCTCGCGCCGATCCTTGCCGCGCTCAAACAAACGCCGAACGTCGTCGCCGCGCAGCCGCTCCTCAGCGCCGATTTCGGCGGCGCGGCAAATACTCCTGGCGATAAGACCGCCGCGGCGGGCAAAGTGTTCGTCGTCACGCCGGAGTATTTCAGCGCGCTGAAAACGCTGCGCCTCGCCGCCGGCGCGTTCGACCCGCACGGCGCGCTCGTCAGCCAACAGCTTTTCGGCGCGCTCGGTTTGAAGATCGGCGATACGATCGCGGTCGATTTTCCGCAGCTGCCGCAGCCGGTCAAACTGCCGATCACCGGCGTCGTCGATACGAGTCAAGCCGCGTATCTGTTCGTCGCGACCGATCCCGCCCACGCCGGCGAGTTCAATCCGATTCCGAACAACATCTTCATCGCGCCGGCGCTGTGGCAGTCCACGCTCGCGAATGCGCTGACGAATCCGCCGCCGACCGTCAACGGCAAACAAGTCGCGGCGCAAACGCTTCTCGGCGAGGTGGACGTGCGGATCGATCACGCGCGCCTGCCGAGCGATCCGCTGCAAGCGAGTCGCTCCGTGGACGTGATGCGCCGGCATCTCGAAGCGCAGTTCCCCGGCGAAGTGCGCGTGACGAACAACCTGGGCGACGCGCTGACCAAAGCCCAGTCCGATGCGCTGTGGGCGAAACTCTTGTTCCTGTTCCTGGGTATGCCGGGCGTCGCGCTTGCCGCGTACCTATCCAAATACGCCACCGATCTGATCACCGGCCCGCAGCGGCAGGAGATTGGGCTGCTGCGCGCGCGCGGCGCGACGCCGCGCCAGATTCTGATCGCGTCCGGCTTGGCGAGCGTGTTCATCGCCGCGCTCGGCACGCTGATCGGTCTGCTCGTCGGGGTCGCGACGACGCTGTACCTTTTCGGTCCCACCGTGTGGCGGCAAGCCGACCTCGGTAATTTTCTCACGTCCGCGTTCATCGCGTTTCTCGCCGGTCTCGCGTTGACGACGGGCGCGACTTACCTGCCGATTCGTAGCACGTTGCAGCAAGAAATCGCGCAGGAGCGCCAGGAAATGACACGCGCGGCAAAGAAACCGTTCTGGGCGCGCGCTTATCTCGATATCGTCAGTCTCGCGATTGCCGCGCTGCTGTTTTCGGTCAACGCGCAAGGCGGCGGATTCGATACCGCCGGCAGCGAAGGGCAAACGCTTTCGCTCGGCTTTATCATTTTCTTCGCGCCGCTGTTTCTCTGGATCGGCGCGACGCTGCTCTTGTCGCGCGTGATGGGCGGCGGCATCCAGCGCGCCGGCGTCGCGATCCGCGCGCTTTTGCGCGGCGCGTTCGGCGATCTGGGCGATATGGCGGGGCGCGAGATCGTCCGGCGCGCGAGCGAGATCGGCGCGGCGGTCGTCATCATCGCGCTCGCGATTTCGTTCGGCACGAGTCTAGCGATCTTTACGCGCACCTATCAAGCGCAGAAAGCGGTGGACGCGCGCTATGAACTGGGCGCGGACATTCAGATCACGCCGGCGATCAGTCTGTATCCCGAAGCGGCGTTCGGCAACGCCATGGCGACGGCGCCGGGGGTGCGCGCGGTTTCGCCGATCAAGACGACCCAGGTCAACGTCGGCAGTTCGGCGCAGACGGCGTTTGGGATCGTGCCGGGTTCGTTCGCGAACGCCGCGTTCTTTCCCGATAGCTATCTGCGCGGCATGACGACAGCAGAGGCGATGCAAAAAATGGCGGCTACGCCGGACGGGGTGCTGATCTCGGCGCAACTCGCGGACGCGTACAGCGTGCAGGTCGGCGACCCGCTGCTGTTCCGCGTGCTGGACAAGAAGACGAATCAATCGACCCAAGTCAAAGGCAAAGTGCTCGGCATCGCGACGCATTTTCCGGCAAGCACCGCCGATACGTTCCTTGTCGTCAACCTGCCGTTCCTCGCGCAAGCGACGAACGACCCGACCGTCACGCTGTTCATGGCGAGCGCGTCGGGCGCGCCGGCAACCGTCGCCGCGAACATTCGCACGCAGTTCGCCAATGCTCCGATCCAAGTCCAGGACATTGACACGGCGATCGTCGCCACCGGCAGATCGCTGACGAGTCTCAACATCAACGGCTTGGGCGCGATTGAAGGATTGTACACGCTCATCATCGCGTCGGTCGGGCTGGGAATTTTCCTGATGGCGATGGTGTACCAGCGCGCGCGCGAGTTCGGCACGATGCGCGCGCTCGGCGGCAGCGCGGCGCAAGTGAGCCGCTTCCTGTGGTCGGAATCGCTGACCGTCGGCTTGCTCGCGCTCGTGATCGGCGCGGCGACCGGGTTTCTGCTGAGCAAGGTGTTCGTCCTGCTGCTCGGCGCGCTGTTCACGATTCCGCCGACGGACATCACGATTCCGTGGACGACCCTGCTCGCGCTCTACGCGCTGACGCTGGCGGGAATGGCGGCGAGCACGCTGTGGGTCAATCGCCGCTTGAATCGGATGGAGGTGGATCAAGTGCTGCGCGAGTTGTAATCCGGATCGCGCGGTTGTTCTGATGTCACACGGTTAGAATGAGCGCGGATTCGCGACTGGAGTCGCGGACAGTTTCACGGAAGGTGGACAAGGTCAGGTGGAGCGCGTCCTGCGCGGACGGCTGCGGCAGACTGCCAACCCCGGTGGCAAGTCTGCAAACGCTAAAAACGCGCTTGACTGGCATTCCGATTGGACTATAATGCGGTTAACTCAACCGCATACGCGATGAGGCTCGCTCAAACGTCGGGTTCCGACTGATAGCCTCTACGGATTTTCCGTAGAGGTTTTTTGTTTTTTAGCGAGGAAAATGGACTGAAATCGAAGGGAGAGTGGCTTGTGTCCTCAGACGATGAAGGACTGTTCCGCGGCGCGGCAAACCATGCCGTGACCTTTTCGATCCTTGAAGAGACCTACCAGGAATTTCTCACGCTCTGCCGCGAGAACTCGTGGAGCGAAGAAGAGGGATTGCAAATCATCTTCGCGAACGGCGTGGCTTACCTGAAAAACGAACGCGAATTCTCGCGCTGGAAAGATGGCAATCGCGACGAAGAACTGCTGCGCTTGGCGCGCTATGGCAATGATATGAACGGCGCGTATTCGGTGATGAAATTTCGCGCGTTTAGCTATCGCCAGGCGACGCAGGCACTCGAATTCAACGTCACGGGATTGCGGGGCTTGCTCGCGCACGCCGAAGCGACCAT
>JBBIJS010000320.1:0-3351 GCA_037445855.1 Chloroflexota bacterium
GGCTGACCAGTTCCGCGAGCAGCGCGGCGAGCGCGCCGTCCAGCAGCGCGCTCACGCCGCGCGCGCCCCACGCCGCCGCGAGCGCGCCGACGAGCAGCGGCAGCCCTAAACCGAACAGCAACGCAAGCGGCGCAGCGAGACAGCCGAGCACCGGAACTTGATCGACGAACGCGAAAAAAATTTCCGCGATCACACCGAGGATTAGCCCGGCAATCGCGGCTCCAATGATATTGGATTTCAAATCGCTGCTCCCAGCGCGAGAGTTCGATCCATTGAAATCTGGTCGCGGAATTTTGCGAAGCATCCCGCGACCAGATATTTCTCTATGCGGTTTTCTTCTGATTCTGCTGGATCGCGGCGTAGATCAGACCGCCGACGGCGCCGAGCACGATCGCGCCGATGATCCCGAAGACGAGACCCAGGCAGTTGCCGACCAAAGACGCCGCGATGCCGCTCGTCGCATCGCCGGCGCTATTTGAAAGGCCAACGCTAAAGACCACGCCGAGGATGATATCGATGACGAACTTGACGACGTGGGCAATCACCCCGGCAATCCCGCCGGCAGCCAAGCCGTCCAGCGCGCCTTGCTGAATCGTCATTGCCGCGCCCTGATTCTTTCCTTGCATCACGGCGAAGACCCCGGTGCCGAGGTAGACGACCCACACGAGTAGCGCGAAACACAAGCCGACGATCGGTATGAGCGAAAGAAGAAGAACCACGATTCCCACGATGCCGCCGAGGATACCGGCGCGCATGGCATAGGGTTTAAGAAATCCTTGCATTGTTTCCTCCCTCTGAATTGAGATCAATCAATCGAAACGGTGCGGAACTTGCGTATGGGCGATAGGACAGCCACCTCCTTTATCTGACGGTGTATGACTCGATTATAGCACGGGAGCGAATCAAAAATCAATGGGGGGTTGTCTGGTGATTGTACACAAGTGTCATTGCGAGCGAAGCGAAGCAATCGCATTGCTAATGATTGAGATTGCTTCGGCGCAAAAACCGCGCCTCGCAATGACACAATCAAGATGTGTGCAATCACCAGGGGGTTGTCGCGGCTTGCTCGATCGCTTCGATGATCTTGTAATAGCCGGTGCAGCGGCACAGATTGCCGGTCAGCGCGTGCTGAATCTCCGCGCGCGTGGGCTTGGCTTTCTCGTCCAGCAACTGCGCGCCGCTCATGATAAAGCCGGGCGTGCAATAGCCGCACTGCACCGCGCCGGTCTCGACGAACGCGCTCTGCACCGGATGCAGCGCGCCGCCGCGCGGCAATCCCTCGATCGTGACGATCTCCGCGCCGTGCGCCCGCGCCGCCGGCACGAGACAACTCATCACCGCGATGCCATCGAGCAGCACCGTGCACGCGCCGCACTCGCCTTCCGCGCAACCCTCCTTCGTCCCGTTCAGATCGATGTCTTCGCGCAGCAAACGGAGCAACGTCTTGTCGCTCGCGCCGCGCAGCGCGTAGCGTTTCCCGTTCACGGTCGTTTCAATCGCGCCATCCGCCATTTGTAATTTGTCATTTGTCATTGGCAATTTGCCATTTGCCACACCTGCACTTGCGTGCGGTGCAAGTGTTTGCCATTTACCATTTGATTTTCCCCACAGCATCACCGGCTCCGCTGGAAAATCGTCGCGCTCGGTACCGTCGCGCAGCTGGCGCAGCGCACGCGCCACCAGCACGCGCACCATCTCGCGGCGGTACGCCGCGGTGCCGCGAAGGTCGTCGATCGGGCGCGCGGCGTTCATCGCGAACCGCGCCGCATCGTCGATCACGTGGTCTTCCAGCGTCTCGCCGATCAGGAGCCGCTGCGCCTCTTCCGCCGCGACAATCGTCGGCGCGACGGAGCCGAGCGTGATCCAGGCAGACTCGATTTCAGAAGTGCGAGAGGCGAGGGGCGAGTTGCGAAAACCTAATACGACCGCGACGTTGACGACAGAGATCGCCTGCGCGCGGCGCAAGCCGAGTTTGATGAAGGTACCGAACTCGCGCGAAGCGTCCTTCAGCGCGGGAAACGAAATCTCGGTGAGCATTTCGTCCGGTTCCAGCGCGGTGTGGCGCACGCCGAGCATAAACTCTTCCAGCGAAATGTCGCGCTTGCCTTTGGCTTGGCTCTGCAGCGTCACCCACGCGCCCATCGCCCACAGCGGCGTGATCGTATCGTTTGCCGGCGACGCGGTGATCAGGTTGCCCGCAAGCGTCCCACGGTTACGAATCTGCGGCGCGCCTACTTCCCAACACGCGCGCGCGAGCGGATACGCGTGCTCGACCAGCAATTTGTTTCCGACAACCTGGTTGTGCGTGACGCCCGCGCCGAGGTGGAACGTGCCATCCTCGAAACGAATCTCGTCCAGGTCCGGCACGCGGCTCACGTCGATCACAACCTTCGGCGCGCGCACCTTGCGCTCGATCTCGATCAGCAAGTCCGTGCCGCCGTTGACAATTCGCGCATCTCTGCCGTGCTGGGCTAGTAATTCAAGCGCCTCGTCAATCGAGGTTGCTGTGATAAAAGTGTCCCACATTGCGGGTATCCAGTAGACACGTAACCAGCTAGACAAGCGAACAAGGGGTGTGTCGTTTACTTGTCTACCTGCCTACGTGTTTACCTGTTTTCTCCTTTCACTGATGATCTCCGCCATAATGCTCACCGCGATCTCCTGCGGCGTCTCGGCGCGAATCTCGATGCCGATGGGCGCATGCACGCGGGCGAGCGCGGCTGCGCTCACGCCTTGCTGCTTCAGCAGATCGATCACGGTCAGCACGCGCCGCTGGCTGCCGAGCATTCCGATGTACGCCGCGTCCTTCTCGACGATCGCGCCGAGCAGCGCGGCGTCCAGCGTATGCGCGCGCGTGACGAGCACGACGTAGGTCTGCGGCGTGATGTTGATCGCGCGAATCTTTTCGACGACATCGCCGGCGATGCGCTCGTCCGCGTGCGGAAAGTTTTCCGGCGTGACGAACTCAGCGCGGTCGTCCAGTACGACGACGCGAAAGCCGAGCAACTTCGCCTGCTGCGCGACTGCCGCGCCGACGTGTCCCGCGCCGACGAGCACCAGCGTCAACGCGAGCGCGACGGGCTCGATAAAAATCTCCATCTCGCCGCCGCAGATGAGCGGGTCGCCGCGCGCTTCGTTCGACAGCGTCATTTCGAGATAGCGCGGCTTGCCATCGCGCAGCGTGTCCTTCGCCGCGGCGATGACGCGCAGCTCCATCTCGCCGCCGCCGACCGAGCCGACGATCGCGCCGTCGGGATAGACGAGCATCTTCGCGCCAACATCGCGCGGGCTAGCGCCGCGGGTCTTGACGACGGTCGCGATCGCCGCCGGTTTATTATTTTGCAGTACTTC
>JBBIJS010000321.1:0-3333 GCA_037445855.1 Chloroflexota bacterium
GGCGCCGGCGGCAGTCGCCGCGTATATTGCGAAGCATGGGTTGTATCGAAATCAAACGTAGGGGCGAGTCTGCGACTCGCCCCTACTCCATCATCATTCATTGCAACTCAAAGATCGCGATCGACACTCTTAGGTTTTCCCCCAGCCGCGCCGCGCGCAACGCGCGATTCGATTCCCCCAGGTAGATCGACCGCGTGATCTTGATCTGCTCCCGCGCGCAAAACTCGATAAAGTCGCGCACCGTCAGCGATCGCGCGCGCGGCGCGGTGTGCCACGCCTGCGGCAAGCCCGGCGCGAGCGGCGTGCGCCCGGTGAACAGCAAACCCAGCCGGCAGCGCCAGTGTCCCCAGTTAGCGAAACTCACAATCGCGCGGCGACCCACACGCAGCATCTCGCAAACGATGAACGCTGGATCGTCGAGGTACGGGAGCGTCTGGCTGAGAATGACGGTATCGAACGATCCGTCCGGGTAATCGCCCAGGCCTTCGTCCAGATTGCCCTGGCGCACGCTCAACCCTTTGCCCACCGACGCCAGGACACCTTGCTCCGATAGCTCGATCCCGCGCGCGGTGATCTGCCGCGTCTCGATGAGATAGCGGAGCAGCGCTCCGTCGCCGCAGCCGAGGTCGAGCACCTTTTCGCCGGACGCGACCAGTTCGGCAACCGCCAGCAAGTCGGCGCGCAAAACATGTGGGGTTACTTCAGCCATTCGCGTAAACCACTTTCCCGCGACTCGCGCAAATCTCCACCAATCTCTTTTTCTGATTCACGCTGCGGCGCGTGATTCGCGGGTGAACATTCTGCGATTACGTAATTCCAATCCCGTGACGCGGAACGGCGCGGTCCATAAAGTCCGAGATCAACTGGGTCATCGTCTCCACCTCCAGCAGGAACGCATCGTGTCCCCAGGTCGATTGCACGTTGCAGTACGTCACGTCCGCGCCGATCGCCGTCAGCGCGCTCACGGTCTCTTTCGAGTGATAGGTTGGGTAGAGCCAGTCGGACGTGAACGAGACGACGAGGTACAGGATGTCCGCGCACTTGGCGAACGCTTTCGTCAGACTGCCATTCCCGTTTGCCAGATCAAAGTAATCCATCGCCTTGGTCACATAGAGATAGGTGTTCGCGTCGAAGCGTTCCGTGAAGCGGCTGCCCTTGTTACGCAGATAGCTTTCGATCGCAAAGTCCGTCTCGAAATCGTAGCCGAAGCGCTCGCGCGCTTCCAGTCGCCGACCAAACTTTTGGTGCATCGATTCTTCGCTCAGATACGTGATGTGACCGATCATGCGCGCGAGCGCCAGCCCGGTGTTTGGTCGCGCGCCGGCGTAGTAATCGCCGTGGTTCCAATTCGGATCGGCGTACACGGCTTGCCGACCCACCTCGTCGAACGCGATCAACAGCGGCGAGTGACGCGCGGTCGTGGCGAGCGGCAGCGCGGCGCGCACGCGTTCCGGATAACTGACCGTCCATTGCAGCGCTTGCATTCCGCCCATGCTGCCGCCGGCGACCGCCAAAAGTTTTTCGATCCCCAAACGATCGATCAAGTGCCGCTGCGCGCGCGCCATATCCGCGACGGTGATGACCGGAAACTCTAGCGCGTACGGCTTGCCGCTCTGCGGATTGATCGAACTGGGTCCGGTCGAACCCTGGCAGCCGCCGATCACATTCGAGCAGATGACAAAGTACTTGTCTGTATCGAACGCCTTGCCCGGTCCGATGCAATCGTCCCACCAGCCGACCCAGCCCTCGGGCGAAAGCCCCGCCGCGTGCGCGTCGCCGGAGAGCGCGTGGCAAATCAGAATCGCGTTGCTGCGATCCGCGCTGAGGCGACCGTACGTTTCGTATGCCAGCGTGATCGGTCCCAGCGACTCGCCGCTATCGAGCGGCATCGGAGCGTCTTCGGCAAAGGTGAAATGCTGGCGCTCGACCACTCCGAGAGAATTTGAGTTGTTCATACGACATCCACAATCGACGAATGACCGAGGACGGAAGACGGAGGCACAACCCTTCCGTCGTCCGTCCAACGTCATCCGTCACCCTTACACTTTCCCCAGCGCCTGATCCAGGTCCCACAGAATATCTTCGCTGTCTTCGAGACCGATGCTGAGCCGCACAAAGTCCGGCGTGACGCCCGCGCTCGTCTGTTCCTCCGCGCTGAGCTGGCTGTGGGTCGTGCTCGCCGGGTGAATCGCCAGACTTTTCGCGTCGCCGACATTCGCGAGGTGGCTGAACAATTTCAGTCGTTCGATAAAACTGCGTCCCGCCGCCAAGCCGCCTTTGACGCCAAAGCCGAGGATTGCGCCCGCGCCTTTTGGCAGATATTTTTTCGCGCGCGCGTGATCGGGATGACTGGCTAGCCCGGGGTACGTCACCCAACTAACTTGAGGATGCTTCTCCAGAAATTCGGCGACACGCTGGGTGTTGCTCACGTGTCGTTCGATCCGCAGACTGAGCGTTTCCAGTCCTTGAATCAGCAGCCACGAGTTGAAGGGGGATTGGCACGCGCCGATGTCGCGCAGGATTTGCACGCGCGTCTTGAGGATGAACGCCGGCGCGCCGAGGGTCGCATAGACCAAGCCGTGGTAACTCGGATCGGGTTCGGTGAAATTGCGGAAGCGACCGCTGCCCGCCCAATCGAAGTTGCCGCCGTCGACGATCACGCCGCCGATGCTCGTCCCGTGTCCGCCGATAAATTTCGTAGTTGAATGGACGACGATGTTCGCGCCCCATTCAAAGGGTCGGCAGAGGTACGGCGTCGCGAACGTATTATCGATCATGATCGGGATGCGGTACTCGCGTCCGATCTTGGCGACCTCGTCGAAGGGAAAGACGTTGATGCGCGGATTGCCAAGCGTCTCGCCGTAGATGATCTTGGTATTGTCGCGGAGCGCGCGGCGGAAGTTCTCCGGGTCGGCGGGGTCGACCAACGTCACATCGATGCCGAGCCGCGGGAAGGTGTAATTGAATTGATTGAACGTGCCGCCGTAGAGCGTCGACGCCGAGACGATGTGATCGCCCGCGCCGCACAGCGCGAGGATCGCCATCGTCTGCGCGGCGTGACCGGAGCTTGCCGCCAGCGCGCCGACGCCGCCTTCGAGACTGGCGATGCGCTGCTCGAAGACGTCGCTCGTCGGGTTCATGATGCGAGTATAGATGTTGCCCGCTTCCTCCAGCGCAAAAAGACGCGCGGCGTGATCGGTATCGTTGAAGACGTACGAAGTGGTCTGATAGATCGGCACCGCACGCGCGCCGGTCGCGGGATCGGGCTGTTGCCCGGCGTGCAGTTGGCGCGTGGCGAAACCGTAGGGGTGACCGTTCGGTCCGGTTGACATT
>JBBIJS010000322.1:0-3332 GCA_037445855.1 Chloroflexota bacterium
ATGCGCATCGCTATTGACCTCTCACCAGCACTTCACCAAAAAGCCGGGCTGGGGCGCTACGCCCGCACGCTTGCCGAGCAGCTGATCGCGCTCGACCACGCGAACGACTATACCGCGTTCGCCTACGGACGTTTCGATGCCAGCGCGCTCTCGCCCGCGCTGCGCGCGCTGCCGCGCGCGAACGTTCCGCTCGGCGCGCGACCGTGGCGGATGGGCGTGTGGCTCGCGCACGCACTCGGCGTTTCCCTCGACCACGCGCTGCCGCGCGTCGATCTCTTTCACGCCACGGAACACCTGCTGCCGCCGCTCAAATACGCCAAAACAATTTTCACGCTGCACGATTTGATCTTTCAATTCTTTCCGGAATATCACCTGCCGCTGAACCGTTGGTTTCTCGTGAACGCAATGCCGCATTTTCTCCGCCGCGCGGACGCGATCATTGCGGTATCGGAATGTACCAAGCGCGACGCGATCCGTTTCTACCATCTGCCGGCGGAGAAAATTACTGTCATTTACGAAAGCGTGAATCCAACACTACGCCCGGTTGAAGACAAAAACTTGATCGATCAGGCGCGGGCGCGATACGCACGCGGGCAGCCCTTCATTTTTTTTCTCGGAACCATCGAGCCGCGCAAGAATATTCCCACGTTGATCGATGCATTACGCGCGCTGCGTTCGCGCGGCTTGCCACATCGTCTGCTCATCGCGGGGCGCAAGGGCTGGCTCTACCAGGGCGTGTTCGATCACGCGCGGCAAACCGGCATGACAAGCGAAATCGATTTTCTCGACTACGTGCCGGACGCGGAGCTGCCCGCGCTCTTTGCCGCCTGCGACGCGTTCGTTTTCCCGTCGCTCTACGAGGGTTTCGGTCTGCCGCCCCTCGAAGCAATGGCGTGCGGCGCGCCGGTCGTCTGCTCCAACACGTCGGCGCTGCCGGAAGTGGTCGGCGACGCGGCGTTGCTCGTGAATCCGCGCGCTGCCGGCGAAATCGCAGCGGCGGTCGAGCGCCTGATCGGCGACCCAACCTTGCGCGCCGAGTTGCACGCGAAAGGGTTGACGCAAGCCGCCAAGTTTTCGTGGGAACGCGCGGCGCGCGAAACTCTAGCCGTCTACGAACACGTGGGCAAGCCCTGATGCCTCCAACTTCCAATCTCCAATCTCCAACGTCTCGCGCCGTCGTTCTTGATGCTCGCACAGCCAACGATCATTTTCCCGGCATCGGACGCTATGTCGTCAATCTAGCCCACGCGCTCACGCGCATCGCGCCGGAGCGGGATTTCGTTTCGCTGTATGATCCCTCGGCAACCGATGTGCGCTGGCGATTGCCTGAATCGTCCATCGCTTGTCCGGTCTCGCCCTTCTCGCTGCGCCAGCAATGGGTCGTCCCACCCATCTTGCGCCGCGCGCACGCAGAGTTGTACCACAGCACGTACTATTTGATGCCGTACCGTCCCGGCGTTCCCACGCTGTTGACCTGCTACGACCTGCTCCCGCTCGTCTATCCACAATACTTTACCGTCTTTCAGCGTTTGGTCTATCGCGCCGCGCATTTGCTCGCGCGGCGAACCGCCCGGGTGATCTTTGCCGTTTCAGAAGCGACGAAAAACGACCTGCTCATTTTCTTTCGATTTGACCCGGCAAAAATCGTCGTCACGGTGTTGGCGGCGGAGGCGCGCTTTACGCCGCAACCCGCCGAAGCAATTTCGGACGTCCGGCGCGCCTACGGTTTGCCGGAGCAGTACGTGTTATACTGTGGCAGCAACAAACCGCACAAGAATTTGGCGCGCCTGGTCGCGGCGTGCGCGCAGGTGCGCGCGCCGCTGGTGATCGCCGGGCACTGGGACGCGCGTTATCCCGCCGCAAAACAAATTGCGGAACGCTTGAGCGCCCCGGTCGTTTTTGCTCACGCCGTTCCGGATACCGCGTTGCCCGCGCTGTACAGCGGCGCGGCAGCGTTCGTGTTTCCATCGGAGTACGAAGGTTTTGGATTGCCCGTGATCGAAGCGATGGCATGCGGCGCGCCGGTCGTCTGCTCCAACGCCGCATCGCTGCCGGAGGTGGTCGGCGCGGCGGCGCGGCTCATCGATCCGCACTCGGTCGATGAAATGGCGGCGGCGATCCAACGCGTCCTGTCCGACGCGGCGCTGCGCGAGGAACTGCGCGCGAAATCGCTCGCCCGCGCAGCGCACTTCTCGTGGGAGCGCACCGCGCGGGAGACGCTGGCGGTGTACGAGAGAGTAACGCGTAAACAAGGAAACAGGTAAACAAGTCCCTGTCTACAAGTGTTCTTGTCTACCTGTCTACTTATCCATGAACATCCTTCATCTCTACAAAGATTATTTCCCCGTCGAAGGCGGAATCGAAAACCACGTCAAACTGCTGGCGGAAACGCAGGCAGCGCGCGGTCATTCGGTCAGCGTCCTCGTCACGAGCCGCGACCGGCGCACGCACGTCGAGACGATCAACGGCGTGCGCGTGATCTTCGCCGCGCGGCTGGCGACGATCTCCTCGGCGCCGATCAGCGCAGCGCTGTTTGCGCTCGTCCGCCGCGAGCGCCCCGATATCGTTCACCTGCAATTTCCGTACCCCTGGGGCGAGATCGCCAACTATTTCTTTGGTCACGCCCGCAAGATAGTGTTGACGTACCAAAGCGACATCGTCCGCCAAAAGTACTTGCGCGTGGTGTACGCGCCGCTGCTGCAGCGCGTGCTCGCGCGCGTCGATGCCATCATCGCCACCTCGCCGAATTATATCGCCTCATCGCCGGTGCTGACGCGCTGGAAACAAAAATGCGTCGCGATTCCGATGGGCATCGATCCGCAACCCTTCGCCGCGGGCGACTCTTCCACCGGACGCGAACTTCGCGCGCGGCTGGGCGTTCCGGCAGATGCGCCCCTGTTGCTGTTCGTCGGCGCGTTGCGGTACTACAAAGGACTCGGCTATTTGATCGACGCGCTGCCGGCGCTTCCGCGCGCGTATCTCGTGGTCGTCGGCAACGGACCGATGGGACACGCGTGGAAGACGCGCGTGCAGGAACTCGGCCTGACCGCACGGGTCAAGTTTGTGGGCGCGGTGGCAAACCCAGCCGCGCCGCCGTACTTTGCGGCGTGCGACATCTTCGTTCTGCCATCGTCGGAGCGGAGCGAGGCGTTTGGCTTGGTGCAGCTCGAAGCGATGGCAGCCGGCAAGCCGGTCGTTTGCACGGAACTCGGCACCGGCACGAGTTTCGTGAACGTGGACGGCGCGACGGGGCTGGTCGTGCCAGCGCGTGATCCGCACGCGCTCGCTGCCGCGATCACGCGCTTGATTGATGAGCCGGCATTGCGCGCCCG
>JBBIJS010000323.1:0-3326 GCA_037445855.1 Chloroflexota bacterium
CCGCGTGGTCGTCGTTTATGACCGGCAAGAATCCCGGCGCGCACGGCTTGTTCGACTTTATGCAGCGCCGCGCGGGCTCGTACGATCTCGCGCCGGTCTCGGTGCGCGACCGCGACGGTAGAGCGGTCTGGGATTTGATCGGCGACGCGGGCGGCAAGGTGATCGTAATGAATGTGCCGGTCACGTGGCCCCCCCAACCGGTCAACGGCTGGCTCGTCACGGGAATGCTCACGCCGCGCGGCGCAGAGAATTACACGTATCCGCGCGAACTCGCCGATGAACTGCGCGAACATATTGGCGAGTATATCGTTTATTCCGACGAGGTGTACTCGAAAGGGCGCGGCGAGATTTTCATGGCGGCGCTCAAACATTCCGCCGCTCAGCGTTTCAAGGCGGCGGAATATCTGCTGCAGAAATATCCGTGGGATTTCTTTATGCTCGTCTTCCCGGAGACCGACACGGTCTCACACGGTCTGTGGTCATCGTACGACCCGTCGCACCACGAGCACGATCCGGCGGAAGCGGCAAAATTCCACGATGGGATTCTAGAGATTTACCAGCACATCGACGGACTGCTGGCGCGGCTGTTGTCTGTCATTGCGATCTCCGAAGGGGCGAAGCAATCTCCTGCTTCCGATTTGGGGATTGCTTCGTCGCAAAAACCGCTCCGCGCAATGACAGAACAGCAATCTCCAATCTCCATTCTCCTCATGTCCGACCACGGTCACGGTCCCGTCCGCAACTTTCTCTACGTCAACAATTATCTCGCGCAGCGCGGCTATTTGAAGTTCAAGCCGAACCTTGCGTCGCAATTCAAACGCGTCGCGTTCCAGCTCGGGCTGACGCCGCGCGCAGTGTACAACCTCCTGCTGGCGGTCGGGCTGGGCAAACTGCGCCGCACGCTCGACAAACGCCGCGGCGGGCGCGGCTTGCTCAAGCGCTTCTTCCTCTCGTTCGGCGACGTCGACTGGACGCGCACGCGCGCGTACTCCATCGGCTACATCGGCGAGGTGCACATCAATCTGCGCGGACGCGAGCCGCAGGGCATCGTGGAGCCGGGTGACGATTACGAGCGTACACGCGATCAGGTGATCGCCGATTTGCGCGCGCTGACGCTGCCGGAGGGTACGCCGCTGGTTGAGCACCTCTGGAAGAAGGAGGAAATCTATCGCGGCGCGCATCTGGCGGAAGCGCCCGACATTCTCTTCCTGCCGCGCGGACTCGAAACCATCGCGTTCGGCGATTTTGAATTCGGCTCGAACAAGGTGATCGAGAAATCGTTCGGCGTGTCGTCGTCGCACCGGATGAACGGCATTTTCGTCGCGAGCGGCGCGGGTGTTAAGGCGGCGGGCGAATTTACCGGCGCGCAGTTGATCGACCTTGCGCCGACGATCTTGCATCTAATGAACTTGCCGGTGCCCACGGACATGGATGGACGCGTGCTGACGGAGGCGCTCGCGGACGCGCGCGCGGTCGAGTACGGCGGTACGTCCACCGGCAGCGCGCCGGCGACGGAGGGATACTCGGAAGAGGAAGAACGAGAAGTGATCGAGCGGCTAGCCGACCTTGGATATATTTCGTGATGCGGGTTCTTCTTCCGCGAATCTTTGACACTGAAGCATGGCAACCGAAAACCTGCTGAATTTCACCGCAGAGGGCGCGGAGTTTTATTTTGTTTTCCGTATTCGCGCGATTCGTGGGGAAAGTGGGCAGAGGGATTGAAAATGGAAAACGGAGATAATCTACCATAGTGGAAAATCCGAATCCGCAAAATCCCTGGTTGGCGACGCGGCGGCGTACCGGCAGTGAATATGACGCGCCGTACCAAGCCCGCGCCGCGGCTGGGATTGATGTTCACGGAGAAGCCAATCTGATCGAAAAGTTGCTGCACTCCGCTTTGAATCAAACCGCTTCGACCCAACCCTATCGCGTCCTGGATGCTGGCTGTGGCACCGGACGCACCGCCATTGAATTGGCTCGCCGGGGCATCGAGATTGTCGGCATTGATTTGGATGAGGTGATGCTTTCGCAGGCGCGAAAGAAAGCGCCCCAACTGGATTGGCGGCTGGGCGACTTGTCTATCATCGAATTGGGCATGGTGTTCGACGCGATTGTGTTGGCAGGCAATGTGATGATCTATCTCACGCCGGGAACGGAAGCGGCGACGCTCGCAAATATGGCGCGTCATCTCAAAGCGGGTGGATTGCTGGTCGCCGCATTCGAGCTGACGCGGCAACGCTGGACGAATTTGACGATCGAATCATATGACGAGTTGACGAACGCGGTAGGATTGAAGAAAGTTGCGCGGTGGTCAACCTGGGATCAAGAGATTTGGAAGAGCAGCGATTCGTATGCTGTCTCGGTGCATTCAAAATAGGAAGCATGGATCGCTCGAATAATTTGGATATTTGAACTTTTACAATCAGTTTACACGAATGCAACTCGCGGCTAACACCTCCGCAGCATAGTGCGATGGAATGGTTGAAACGTAACCAACCAAAAATCGCAAGGAGGTAAGTCGATGTCGAAAAAATGGTTTAGCCAATGGCTCGCGGCTTGCGCGCTGTTGGGGAGCGTTGCGCTTACCGCGGGCTGCGCGAGCGGCGCAGCGTCCGCCGCTGCCGCGCCCAACAGCGCGCAAGCCGTCGCGTTCGACGACGTGCGCGCCGGCGGCGCGGTCAAGCCGTCGTTCGTCAATGCGCCAAAAGGAAATGCGCCCGGCGGCGCTGCCGCGAATGCCGCGCCGGTATCGGCGCAGCATATTTCGTGGGCAAGTTTGCAAGGCGCGCCGAATTTTCGTCCCGGTTCCGGCGAAGGCATTTGGGTGTGGAATGAGAACGCGAATGGAGTGAACACGCTCCACATCGCCGCGACGACCGAGGGGCTGCGTCACGTGTTCAGCGGCGTTCTGCGTACCGGTCCCGAAGGTAATTTCTGGGATCTCGACAAGAGCCACTTTGAATCCGACGATCACGCCAGTCAGCCCGCGTACAACGAAGTGCATTTCGATTTTACGACCTTTCAGGGGGTGGACGCGTTCAGCACCAAGTGGAGCGGGCGCGAGTTGATGCTTGATTTCAGGAACGACGGTCAGATTCGCCCGCGGCACGTCTACTACGGCGCGAGCGCGACGCCGGCGAACGGAATGCCGCTGCTCGTCGATGCCGGCGATGAGGGTCTGCTCACGCTGCCGCTTGCGACATTGAATGGCGCGACCGGTTTCCACGCTGGCGCGGGTGATGGCTACTGGCTCTACAGCGATGCGAATGGCATCCATCTTCGCACCACGACGAAGAACGCCGCCAATCACAAGTACTACACCGGGC
>JBBIJS010000324.1:0-3310 GCA_037445855.1 Chloroflexota bacterium
TCTAGCGCGCCTGCACACGGCGTTAGAGAACGCCTGCTCCTCTGTTTATGAAAAACCTGCCCCCAAGGTGAACTACACCCACTCGGAGAAAAACAGGGGCATTGACAGCGCGCGTTTGCCTTGCTATAATTTCGGCATTGCTACCCAACCCGGTCCTACAGATGCGCGGGGACCTATTCTCAGCAGCGAGGAGGGATTATGTTTGGCTCACCCATGATCGACGTTGCCATCGGTTTGGTTTTTTTCTACTTTCTTTTCAGCATGATCACGTCGCACATCAATGAATTCATCGCCGCCAAGATGGAGTGGCGCGCCACTGACTTGGAAGCGGCGATCCGGCGGATGCTGGGCGACCCCAACCTGGCGAACAAGGTTCTGCACAGCCCGATCGTCACGTCGATCGCGAGCGAGAGCGGCAAACTCTCCTACATTCCACCGAACACGTTTGCGCTCGCGCTCTTCGATGCCTTTGTGCCCGAAGGTCAGAATGCGAACGTCTTCGATCACGTGCGCGCCGGCGTGGTCTCGGATATGTCGACCAACCAGGGAAGCAAGACGATCTTGAACATCGTCGATCACGCGAACGGAGACATGACCAAGGCGCGTGCCGGGGCTGAAACCTGGTTCAACGCCGCGATGGACCGAGTCTCCGGTTCTTACAAACGGCGAATGCAAAAGGTCACGTTTGTCGTCTCGCTCGTGTTGACGATCGCCGTCGGCGCAGACACCATTGCCATCACCGAGGCGCTCTACAAAGAGCCGTCCTTGCGGGCAGCGATCACCGGCGCGGCGCAAGCGGCGCCGGCGAATGTTCAAGTTCAAGCCGCTCAGACCAGCCCATCTGGCGCCGCCTCGTCGCTCTCGCAGTCGATTGACCTGATCGAGAAAAACCAATTCCCACTAGGGTGGGGCGCCCTTCCCGCCAATCCCATCGGAGCGTTGCAAGCCGATCCAATCGCACTGGTGAAAAAGGTCCTGGGGCTCCTAATCACGACACTGGCGATCTCGCTCGGTGCGCCGTTCTGGTTCAGTCTTCTAAAAGACATTGGAAGTCTTCGTTCGTCGGGTCCCAAGCCCGACAGCGCCGCGAGCGCGGCGTCCGCCAGCGTGCCTCCGCCGCCTGCCATTGCGCCGCCGGCGTAACAAAAAAACAAAACGGGCAAGACCGCGTCATCGGTCTTGCCCGTTTTGTTTTGTCATGCTCAATTCTTCAAGAAATACGCCTGGCACGCCAGCGTGAGCAACTCATTCGTCAGCTCCGGTTTCGCGCCGCGGAACCGCGCAATGTCCACCAGCTCTTCGACGATGTCGCGGGGGTGCACGGCGCGCGGCTTGCGCTTGGGCTTGACGTAGAACTCGGTCACGACGAAGCGCAGCGCCTCGTCAGTGTACGGCACGCCGGCTTTTTCCGCGGCGCGCATAAAGATCTCGCGGAATTCTTCCCAGGTGGGATCGGGGATGTGAATCTTGTACCGGATGCGGCGGAGGAAGGCTTCGTCCACCAGTTCGTCCGGGTTGAGGTTGGTCGAAAAGACAATCATCGCATCGAAGGGCACATCGATCTTCCGGCCGGTCGCCAGCGTCAAATAATCGACGCGCTTTTCCAGCGGGACGATCCAGCGGTTGAGCAGTTCGCGCGGGCGCACTTGCTGCCGGCCAAAGTCATCGATGAGGAACATGCCGCCATTCGCCTTCATTTGGTAGGGCGCTTCGTAATACTTGGTCGTCGGGTCATAGACCAGGTCGAGATTCTCCAGCATCAACTCGCCGCCGACCCCGATCATCGGTCGGTGGATCAAAAGCCAACGTCGATCATAGCGCTCGCCCTTGCGCAAGCCCAGAGCAGTCGCGTCGCCGTCCGGATTTTCCGGGATGACGCGATGGTGCAGGGCATCGTAGACTTTGATGACGTGTCCGTCGATGCTGACGGCGTAGGGAATGAAAATCGCGCCCGGCATCATCTCGCCGATGGCTTCGGCGATGGCGGTCTTGCCGTTGCCGGCGTTGCCGAACAGGAAAATCGATTTGCCGGAATTGACCGCCGGTCCCAATTGATTGAGCACCGATTGGTGGAGGACCAGATGTACGAGCGCCTGCTGCATCGATTCCTGCGTGACCGTTTGGTCGCCTTTGGAGTTCGCCAGTACCATCGCGGTATATGCTTCTAGCCGCACCGGCGCCGCGCCGACATATTGGTTCTGATCCATCAATTCGCGCGCGCGGGCGCGGCCCTCTTCCGTGATTACGTATTGGTACGACGACTCGCCGAAGCCGCTCGACCCCTTCACTTCCGTCATATGCTCGCGGCGCAAATAGTCGAGGACGCGGTCGACGACATTGCCGAAAGGGAGTTTGACCGAGTCCGCGATTTCGTGCCCCATCAAGAAACCGCGCGTGTACATCGTTCTGAGCACGAGATCGGCGAGGAAGGCGAGACTCAAGCCGGTTTCCTCAACCGAGCGCGGTTCAGGCGGGAGATTTTGAAGCGTGGTGGAATCCATGAGAGTATTTATCCGATGGTGGAATGAAGATTGGCTCCGCGCGCTAGGCGCTCTGCGCCGCTTGCGAATCGACGGGGTGTTCAGTTTGGGTGAGCAGAACCGGTTTCGTTTTGTGCTTGATTGTATCCGCCGTGATGAGACACTTGTGGACATCGTGCCGCGACGGAATCTCATACATCACGTCGAGCAAGATTTCTTCGATGATGGTGCGCAAACCGCGCGCGCCAGTTTTGTAGCGCAGCGCCTCGGCAGCGGCGGCTTGCAGCGCGTCGTCGCTGAAAACGAGCTCCACTTGGTCGAGCGAGAAGAGCCGCTGGTACTGCTTGATGATGGAATTCTTGGGCTCGGTCAAAATCTGGACGAGCATTTCCTGATCGAGCGGATCGACGCTGACGATAATGGGGATGCGCCCGACGAATTCCGGAATCAAGCCGTACGAAAGCAAGTCGTCCGCCGTCACCAGGCGCAGCATCTCGGTCGGACTGATGTCTTGCTGCGCCCGTTCGCCGCCGCCTTTAAAGCCCACCGCGTGGTGGTCGGACGTGCGCTCGGCAATGATCTTGTCCAGTCCTTCGTACGCGCCGCCGCAGATGAACAGGATATTGGCGGTATTGAGCTGCAGGAATTCCTGATGCGGATGCTTGCGCCCGCCCTGCGGCGGAACATTCGCGACGGTGCCTTCGAGGATTTTTAAGAGCGCCTGCTGCACGCCTTCGCCGGAGACATCGCGCGTGATCGAGGGACTGTCGCCGCTCTTGCGCGCGATCTTGTCGATCTCGTCGATGTAGATGATGCCGCGCTGCGCGCGC
>JBBIJS010000325.1:0-3306 GCA_037445855.1 Chloroflexota bacterium
CCGCGCGAGAAAGAACGCGCGATCGTACCAAAAGCCGCGCCCGCTGTGCGCCATCACGATCTTCAAATTCGGAAAGTCCACCGCGACATCGTCGAGCGGCAGCGGGTCGCCGTACTTTAGTTTCGCGCCGCGAAAGACCGACGAGCCGGTGTGCACCATCACCGGGATGCCCAGCGATTGCGCGACCGCGTACATCGGGTAGAGTTCGCGGTCGTTGGTGTAGAAATGCTCATACGTCGGGTACAGTTTGATGCCGCGAAATCCTTCTTTCGTAACAAGCCGCTCCAGTTCCTGCGCGGGTCGGTCGTGCAAGTAATGATTCACACTGCAAAACGGAATCAGCCGCTGGCTGCCGCGGCAGAAATCGGCGACGTAATCGTTCGGCGTGATGCCGGTCGTGATCGGGCTTTCCTCGGCGAGGACGACCGCGTAATTCACGCCGCATTCGTCGAGATGCTGTTCGAGCGTCTCTTTCGACGCGGCAATCGTGTCGAGCATCTTTTGCGGTCCGCGCGCGCGGTCGGCTTCGTTCAAGTTGTTGACCGCCCACTCAAAGACCCAGGGCTTCCACATTTCGGAGCGTCCGATGTGGAGGTGAAAATCAATAATCATCGATCATCCAACCGTACTGTAACCGCCGTCCACGCTAAAGATTTGCCCGGTCATGTAGGCGGCGAGATCCGATGCGACGAATAGAATCGCATTCGCAATATCAATCGGCTGACCGAGGCGGCGTAAGGGGTACGCCTTCGAAAGTTTCTCCTCGCCGCCCGCTGCCGCGATAAAGTCGGCGGAGCCAGGTGTATTCGTGACGCCAGGGGCGATGCCGTTCACCGTGATGTTGTAGCGCCCGACTTCTTTCGCCAGCGCTTTGGTGAATGCCGCGACGCCGCCCTTGGAGGCGGAGTAGATGGACAGGTACGGCTCGCCGACTCGACCCGCATCAGAAATCAGATTGATGATGCGTCCGTACTTTTGCTCCGTCATTGGATCGAGCACCGCGCGCGAGCAATTCAACGTGCCGTACAGTGTGACGTGGATGTCCTTGTCGTAATCTTGCGGCGTCAGATCCTTGAACAGCTTGCTCGTCCAGACCGCGGCATTGTTGACGAGAATGTCGATGCGTCCATGCGCGGCAAGCGCGGCTTTCACCATTTGCTGCGTGTCCTCCACGCGCGTCACATCGGTGCGCGCCGCAACCGCCGCGCCGCCCGCGGCACGAATCTCGTCCGCCACGCGCTGTGCGCCCGCCTCGTCCATGTCCGCAATCGTCAGTTTCGCGCCGGCTTGCGCGAGCAGCCGCGCGGTCTCACGTCCGATACCGCGCCCGCCGCCGGTGACGATGGCGCTTTTTCCGCTGAGGTCAATGGTGACTGTCATGCTGGTCTCCTCAATCGTGTGCGATGTAAACAGGTAGACAGGTAGACACAGTACATCGCAATTTGGGCGAGGAGCCAGCGCTCTCTAGCGCGGCGGTGCTAAAACCAAGCGATTTCCGTGACATAGACGGCGTTAGAGAACGCCTTCTCCTCAAATCTGTGATGTACTGAGGCAAGTGACGTACCTTGTTTACTTGTGTACTTGTCTACCTGTTTCCCTTCTTCCGCGTAAAGATCGTCCGCATAATGCCGATCAGCGCGCAATCGTTGCACGATGGATCGGCGTCCGTCGTCAGCGCCCAGTTCTCGACGCGCACGTCCAACCCCGCCGCTTGGTAGAGATCGATGTACTCCTGGACGCGGTTCGGGAACGTGGTGAACTGCCGCGCCCATCCTGCCGCGATGATTTGCTTTTCCAATTCGGCGATCTCTTGCTGCGTCGGAATTTCCATTTCATCCTACGCAACGATCGCGTCCGCTTCCGCCTCTGCGCCGTCGTGCCCATTGTCGCTTGCGAGTTTTTGCAGCCGGCGATGCGCGAGGATCGCCGCGCCGACCGCCGCGGTGTACTGCGGCCAATCGTCCGGCGGTACGTTCACTTTCGCATTCAACTTTTCACTGACGACGCGCGCCATCGTCTCAAAGCGCAGGATGCCGCCGACGAGCGTATACTCCGGCTCCGCGCCGACGCGCTTCATCAACTGTACCGAGCGATCGACCAGCGAGACCATCGCGCCGTGCATAATGTCCGCCGGCGTCGCGCCCGCGGAAACATGATTGATCACTTCCGATTCCGCGAACACGGCGCACACGCTGGAGATCGTCACCGGCTCTTTCGAGGTCGCCATCAGCGGTCCGATCTCTTCGATCTTGTAGTTCATATAGCGCGCGGTTTTTTCGAGGAACGCGCCGGTGCCCGCGGCGCACTTGTCGTTGAGGCGGAACGATTTCACCTTGCCGCCGGCTTCGATCTTGCTCGCCTTCATCGTCTGCCCGCCCACATCGAGCACGGTGCGCGTGCCGGGGAAAAAGTAGGACGCGCCACGCGCGTGCGCGGATAAATCGGTCACATAGACATCGCGGAACGGAATCAGGAAGCGACCATAGCCGGTCGTCGCGATGTACGATACCTGGTCTTCTTTCAGCCCCGCCTGCGCCAGCGCCTGCTGATACGACCGCTGCGCGGCTTCGACCAATTTGAATCCCGTATTGATCATTCCCTTGCCGACGAGCTGATTGTCTTCGCTCAGGATGACGGCTTTGGTATAGGTCGATCCCACGTCAATGCCCACCGTATAAATCATTATGCACCTTCCTTGACGATCACCGGCTCGCGGCTGCCTTTGATGCGGTCGAGCGCGAACAGCGCCGCGCCGAGCGCGCCCATCATGTGCGATTCCTCTCCTACGTTCACCTTGAGTCCGAGCATCTCGTTCATCACTTGCACCATGCCCGGATTTTTTGTCACACCGCCGGTGAAAGTCACTTCCGGTTCAACGCCGACGCGGCGCAGCAGCGCCATCGACCGCGTGCCAATCGAACGATGCACGCCGAGCAAAATGTCTTCGATCTTTTTGCCTTTGCCGAGCCACGAGAGCACTTCCGATTCCGCGAAGACGGTGCACGTCGTCGTGATCGGCACGGCTTTTTCCGCACGCAGCGCGACGAGCCCGAGTTCGGGCAATGGTATTTCCAGCGCGAACGCGGCGGCTTGCAAAAAGCGTCCGGTGCCCGCCGCGCATTTATCGTTCATCGAAAAGTCGATGACTTCGCCGTTCGGCTGCACGCGAATCGCCTTGGTGTCCTGCCCGCCCATATCGAGCACGGTGCGCGTGGCGGGAAACATGTGCACCGCGCCGCGCGCGTGACAACTGATCTCAGTGATCTGCGTGTCGCCGAACGTCACCTTGTAGCGCCCGTACCCGGT
>JBBIJS010000326.1:0-3300 GCA_037445855.1 Chloroflexota bacterium
TCCAGGGCGCGCCGCAACTCGGGCTGGAAGATGACCGGGATCGCGACGAGCAGCGCGGGGATCGATTTGAGAATGAGCCAGCTAAAGGCGGTCAGGTGGAAGAGATTGCTCGCCAGACTGGCGAGCAGGACGACGAGCAGGATGCCGCGCAGCAGTTGGACGGCGCGCGTTCCCTGGATGAAATAGAACAGTCCGTAAAAAATGAGCGCGACCAGCAAGATATCCAGCGCGCTGGACAGCGTAAAGTGGGAAAGAATTTCCGGGAACGCGCTTAACACGGCGGCTATTCACCCATCTGTGCCAGCAGTTTTTCGTAATCGTCTGCGCGCGGCGGATGGAGCGCAAGAATTTGTCGAATTGCCGCCGCCGCGGCGGGCGTTTGCCCCGCGCCCAGATACAGCTCGCCCAACGCGTCGAGCGTCGCGATGGCTTTTTCGTTCGCCCCCAACGCGATATAGTTTTGCGCGAGCCGGCTGATCAAGCCGGTTTCATTCGGGTAACTCTGCGCCAGAGCTTCCAGCACCGCCGTGACTTTTTGCGGCTCGCCGCGCGATTGGTACCGCTGCAATAGGTCTTCCAGAACGGGCAGCGCGTCGCTCGCTTGACCCACGCGGAATTCGAGATCGACGATATAGAAATGCGCGCGTTCGTCGTCCGGGGATTGCTGGTAGATCTCCTGGTAGACCGTGAGCGCGTTCTTGAAATCGCCGCTGCGCGCGCGCGTTTCCGCCAGACGATGGCGCAGCGTGATGGCGGTGGGGCTTTTGAGGTTCGCGCTCGCCGCCCAGCGGATGCCCTCGGCGAATCGCTCGGCGGCTTTGCCGGACTGCCCGGCGCGCGCCTGCCCATCACCCAAAATCAGGTATTGTTCCAGCGCCTCTTCGATATGTCCTTGCTGGATGAGCAGATCGATCAACCGGGAGCGATCGCTGACATCATCGTCCGCGAGCTTGAGCGCGCTGCGATAGAACCCTTCGGCGCGCGGCGCGTCGCCGCGGGCGAGCGACAATTCCGCCAGCGTCTCGTATTTTCCGCGCGCTTCATCGGTGCGACCGGCTTTTGCGAGGACTTCCGCCAGACGCAGATGCGCCGGCAAATAGTTGGGCGCGAGCTCGATCGCGCGATAACATTCCTCGCTCGCCGCCCAGAGTTTCTCGCGGCGCATATACTCTTGCGCCAGCGCGATCGCCTCCATGACCTTGTCCGAGTCCGGCACGCCGCTCGCTTCCGCCGGACTGACTTGGCCGCCTTCGGTGCGCATCGTTTCCATATGATACTGGACTTGGTTGACTTTATCTTCCCAGCCGCGCTCGGTCAGGAATTTTTCGAGCGCGTGGTTGAACGATTCCGCTTTTTCGTGGTCGCCTTTCGCGGCGTAACTATCCGCCAATTCTTCGTAGACGGAGATTAATTCGTCCACCTGCTCGCGCTGAACGCTGCCGAGGTCGACCAGCTTGGTGACGCGCAAGAAATGTTCGACGGCTTGATCCAGCTTGCCGAGCGCGCGGTAGCACTGCCCGATGGCATAGTGGCTGGCGAGACCGTAGTGCTTGTCCTCGACCGTCTCGCTCAGAAACTTGATCGCATCATCGTAGCGCATCGATTCGTGATAGAGCAACCCCAGATTGAATTTCACCTCGACGCGCGTTACGCCGGTGTCCAGGAGCTTGCGATACGCCTCGATCGCCTCGCCGACGCGATGCCGCATTTGCGCGTCCACCGCGCGCGCAATGAGCGCGTCGATCTCGGTCTGGCTGATCCGCGGGCGGTCCGCGCGCCGGCGTTCTTCTGCCGGTTCCCGGATGGGTGGGGCGTGATCTTCCAGCAGCGTTTCCGCCAAGCGCGACAGCGCTTCCTTCTCGGCTTGCGCCACCGGGCTGGGCGCGCTCTCCGCCGCCGCCGCCGCTTCGCCGCGTCCTTCCGCCTCCAAATACTGGTGCGCCGCTTCGTTGCGCGGATCGAGACTCTGCGCTTTCTCGGCGAGGGTCTGCGCTTTGTCTTTGTCGCCGCGCCGCTCAAAGATGCGCGCCAGCGCGACGTACTCGCCGGCGGCTTGCGCGCGCTGACCGCCTTGTTCGTACAGCTCCGCGAGCCGTTGGTGCACATCCGTGCGATCTGGCTCTAGCGCCGCGGCGTTGTGCCACGCCTCGATCGCCTTGTTCTTCAATTGGCGACTAGAGTACAGCTCTGCCATCGCCAGATAGGTCGCGGCGGCTTCGCCGGGGCGGTGCATTTTGACCTGCATCTCCGCCACGTGCGTCAGCGGGGTCGGATCGCGCGGCTGCAACTCCGCGGCGTGGTGATACTCGCGCAGCGCGCTTTCGAACTGCCCTGACTCTTCGAGGGCGTGCGCCAGACTCAGCCGCACATTCAGGTCGTCGGGAAACTCCGCCAGCGCGCGGCGATATTCAGCGACGGCTTTCGCCCATTGCTGATCCCACGCGGCGTTATGCCCTTTTTTGATGGCGTCCTGAGAAACAGATCGATTGCCCGGCATATCAGTTCACGCTCCAACGTTTGAACGCTCTAACGTTTCAACGGTTTGTCTGCCATCAAGATCGCTAGGATTGCCTTCTGCGCGTGCATCCGATTCTCCGCTTGATCGAAGAGGGCCGAGTGCGCCCCGTCTGCGACCTGGTCCGTGATCTCCGCGCCGCGATGCGCGGGCAGGCAGTGCAGCACGATCGCGTGCGGCTTGGCTCGCGCGACGAGCGCGGCGTTCACTTGGTACGGCGGGAAGACCTGGGCGCGCTGGGCGGCTTGATCTTCCTGCCCCATGCTTGCCCATACATCCGTGTAAAGCACATCGGCGTCGCGCGCGGCGGCGGCGGGGTCTTCGGTGAGCGTCACATCACCGCCCATTTTCCGCGCCAACTCCACCGAAGCATCGTCGAGCGCATAGCCGCGCGGCGATGCGCCCACAAAGCGTGCGCCGCCCAGCGCGCACGCGTACATCAGCGACCGCGCGACGTTGTTGCCGTCGCCAAAGAACGCGACCGTGAGTCCTTTCAATTTTCCAAGATGCTCGACGATGGTGAACACGTCGGCGAGCGCCTGGCACGGATGCTCTTGATCGGACAAGCCGTTGACGACCGGCACGCTGGCGTACTGCGCTAGCTCGACGACGTGCGCGTGCGCGAACACGCGCGCCATGATGCCATCGACATAGCGCGAGAGGACGCGCGACACATCGGCGATGCTCTCGCGCTGACCGAGACCGATTTCGTTCGGCGAGAGGTAGAGCGCGTGCCCGCCGAGGTGCAGCATCGCCATGTCGAATGAGACGCGCGTGCGCAGCGA
>JBBIJS010000327.1:0-3296 GCA_037445855.1 Chloroflexota bacterium
GCGGCGCGCGCCGCGACGATCACATCGCTTTCCGTCGCGTCGAGCCGCCCGTAGGCGATGTTGTCGCGAATCGAAGACGAGAACAGCAGCGACGATTGCAGCACGATGCCGATCTGCGAACGCAGCGCTTTCAACTCAACCGTTTTGATGTCGTGCCCATCGACGAGCACGCGCCCGCTCGTCGCGTCGTAGAATCGCGGAATGAGATTGATGAGCGATGTCTTGCCGCTGCCCGTCGGTCCGATCAGCGCGATGATCTGATTCGGCAGCGCTTCGAACGACACGTCGCTCAGCGCTTCGCGTTCCGAGTCGTTAGAGCGGTAGGCGAACGAAACATCGTCAAACGCAACGCGCCCGGTCAGCGTCGGCAGTGGCGCCGGGTCGCGCGGCGATGTGATGTCCTCCGGCAGATCGAGCACTTCGAAAATGCGCTGACCGCCGGCGACCGCTTCGCCCGCGGAGTTGAGGACGAAACCGAGATCGGCGACGGGACCGGCGAGGATGAGCAGGTACGAGTTGAACGCGACCAGCTCGCCCAGCGTCAGCGCGCCGTCGATCACCATTTTGCCGCCAAACCACAGAATCAGCGCAGTCGAGAAGATCACGAGGATGTTCAGCGTCGGCATGTAGAATCCCCAGTTGCTCACGACGCGCACGCTGACATCGTACAGGACGCGGTTCTTCGCGGTGAATTTTTCTTTCTCGTGTTCCTCCCGTGCAAACGCACGGACAACTTGCGCCCCGCTCAGATTTTCTTGCAGCGTCGCGGACACATCCCCGAGCGATTGGTCGACACGATACCACAGCGGCGGCTGGACGCGTCCCAGGTTGAACGCGACCGCGGCGAGAACTACTAGCGGAACAAAACCGATCAGCGCGAGCGGCGTGCTTGCGTTGAGCAGCAGGTAGCCGATGCCGGCGAGCAGCAGCACGACGTTGAGTAAGTCCACGCCGCCGCCGCCGACAAAGCGCGAGAGCGAACTCACGTCTTCCGTGCAGCGGCTCATCAGTTGCCCGGTTTGCACTGAATCGTGATACGTGAACGACAGCCGCTGGATTTTATCGTACAGCGCGTTGCGGAAATCATAGCCGCTGCGATTGATCAGCCACTCGGACAGATAGCGTTTGCCAAAGTTGAAGAGCGCGCGCACCACGCCGACGCCGACGATGATGAGACCCACGCTGAGGAGCGCGGCGGGATCGTTCTTCGCCAAGCCGTCGTCAATCGCGCGTTGAATGAGCGAAGGCGTGACAAGCGAGGTCGCGGTGACGACGACTACGGTGACGACCAGCGCGATGAGTTGCCAGCGATACGGATCGAGTAATCTAAAGACGCGGAAAAGGATCTTCATGGTGTTTGCCAGAATTTAGAGCATATCCAATCGGCGGTGGATGTCAAATCGCGGAGAGGAAAGGTTCTGCACTCTTGCTATTTTTTAGCGAGTGGCTTACAATGCCGCGCGTTCGATCCTTTCATGCTAGGAGCGTGGCGTGGAAACTTTTCATGGTCGGCTGGCGCTGACGGCGGTTCTGTACGCGCTGGCAATGGGCGTGTGGGCGGCGTGGAGCTACATGCGCGGGCAAGGCGTTAGTTCCAATTACTGGGGCGCGCTGATTATCGGCGAGATCGTCATGCTGGTGCAGGGGCTGATCGGCGTGCTGCTTGTCCTGTCCGGGGCGCGCCCGGCGGACGTGCTGCATTTCCTCTACGGCGTCCTGGTCGCGCTCGCGTGGCCCGGCGTCTACGTTTACACCAACGCGCGCGCCGGGCGCAGCGAAGCGGCGATCTACGCCATCGTCGCGTTCTTCATTTTCGGTTTATCGATCCGCGCCATCATGACGGGCGGCGGACTCGCGCCGTGAGACTTAGGGCACGAGCTCTGGTCCCTTGTCGCGGAACGCGTTGATGAACGCGCGGATCGCGGTCTCATCCACGCCGTTGCAGGTTTGCAAATGCGTCCACGCGGTCAAGGCAACCTGGACGCCCTGCGGCAAGCCGGGATATGGCGCGAGAATCATGTGATAGGGGTCGCGGCTGACCAGACTGGTCAGCTGTTGCGTGTCCGACGACGGTAGATTATTGTATTGAATCACGATCCCGCCGTGTTCCAAATTGTGAACGAGCTGCTCTTGGATTTGTTGGTTGGTGTAGATGCCCCAGTTTTGCGGGGTATCCCAATGCCAGCCACTCGCCGGCGGGTTGGTGCTATAGTCCGGATGCGGCTGGTTCCGCTGAATGTGGTCGCGCCCCTGCGATGCCAGCGACTGCACTGCGCCACACGTGACCCCACCGGCGACCGGCGCGGCAGCCACTGTTGGCGCGGGCGGATTGAGCACGCCGCTCGCGATCACGATCAGCGCGATCACAACCACCGCGGCGACAATTCCGCCAATCCAAAGCATCTGACGCTGTTGCTTCCTCCGTGAGCGTTCCTCTTCGCGCCTCAATTTTTCGTGCTGAGTTGGCATATCACTCCTTCACCACATAGACGACAAGTTCCTGCAAGTTCTGCACACGCGCGCCGTTCCAATCGCGATGCTGATCTTGGCGATCGACCAGGATCGCGTCAATGCCCGCGCGCCGCGCGCCTTCAATGTCGTGAAACGGACTATCGCCGATGTAGACGATGGCTTCGCGCGGCTGATTTGCCGCGCGGACGGTCAGATCGAAAATGCGCGGGTCGGGTTTCTCCACGCCCGCGAGCGCGGACACGACGAAAAACGAAAAATACCGCTGGACGCCGACTTGCCGCAGCACGTCTTCGCAGTTCGCCGAGAAGTTGGAGAGAATACCCAACGTGAATCCGCGCGCCGTGAGCGCGTCCAGCGTGGGCAGCACATCGTCGAACAGCGCCTCGAATTCCGCGCGCTGAAAGCGCTCGCGAATCTGTGCCGCCGCGGCGGACACATCCGCCGAAATGCCCATCCGCCGAAAGCCCTCGCTGTAGAATTCGTCCCAGAAGCGCTTGCCGTCGTCGGGCTCTAGACTGATCAGCCGCGGCTGCGACCGCGCCGGCAATTCGTGCTCGAGGGTTTCCAGCGTCGCGCGCGTGGGCGCGAAATCCAGTGCGACGCCGAGCGGCGCGGCGGCGGCTTGGTACGCGCGCGCGAGTAGATCGAGATTGAAGCGCAGCAGCGTGCCGCCGACATCGAAAACAATTGTCGCGTACCGATTCATTTACAATTCTTTCGCAAAAGGGTGTGCCCGATTTTAGCCGATATGCTTTGGCGTGTCAATCGCGATTTTCTGGTGATTGTACACAAGTGTCATTGCGAGCGAAGCGAAGCAATCGCAT
>JBBIJS010000328.1:0-3284 GCA_037445855.1 Chloroflexota bacterium
CCAGCCGCCGTCGCTCAACAGGTACTTGAAGCCGTCCAGCGTGTTGATGCCCATCACTTTGAACCCGGCGATTTCCGCGGGCTTGGCGTCCTGCAAGCGCTTTGTGATCGCCGCGCGCTGCTCTTCCGGAAAATCGGTGTCGATGCGCTCATAATAATGCGGACCAACCAAAGCGAAGAGATGATCGAGCAATTGCGACGGCGTCTTGCCGGTCTGCACGACGAAATCGATCAGGAACAAGCCGGCGACGATGCCGTCGCGTTCCGGAATGTGCCCGCGAAACGCATAGCCGCCGGACTCCTCGCCGCCAATCAGCGCGTTCGTCTCGATGATCTTTGGCGCGACGTACTTGAAGCCGACGCCGGTCTCGTACACCGGCACGTCGAACCGCTTGCCCAGCGCGTCGAGCATAGACGTGGTGTTCAGCGTCTTGACGATCGGACCGCGCATGCCGCGCACTTCGAGCAGATAGAGCACGAGCAGCGCGTACATCTGCAACTGATCGATGAACACGCCCTGCTCGGTCGAGCCGCCGACGCGGTCGGCGTCGCCGTCCGTCGCAATGCCGAGATTCGCCTTTTCGCGCCGGACGAGTTCCATCAAATGATCGACGTTCGGCGGAATCGGCTCCGGGTTGTGCATCTCCGGAAATGCCGGGTTGCGCTCGCCGTGAATCTCGACGACGCGCGTCGCGCCGCCGTCAAGGATATCGCGGAACCAACCAAAGCCCGCGCCCCACATCGAATCGACGGCGACGGTCAGCCCGGCGCGGCGCAGCGGAGCGATATTCACCAGTTTGTCGAGTTGCACGCGGAATGCCGGCTTGGGATCGAAGATTTCGATCAGCCCTTTCGCGCGCGCGTCGTCGAACGCCATTCGCTGGACGCCTGCCGGCGCGGGGATGCGCGCTTCGATTTGTTTCAGCCCGTCCGGCGCGATCGCGCCGGCGTAATCGGCGCGCACCTTGAAGCCGTTCCACGTCGGCGGGTTGTGGCTCGCGGTGATGTTGACCGCCCCCGCGGCGTGCTTGTTCAAGATCGCGAACGAAATTACCGGCGTTGGCGTCGCACGATCGACAAGGTACACCTTGATGCCGTGGGCGGCAATGACTTCCGCGGCGGCTTGCGCGAACAAGTCGGATTCAAAGCGGGTATCGTAGCCAATCACCAACCCGCGGGCGGCTTGGTTGGTCGCGATCAGGTGCTGCGCCATGCCGTGCGCGCAGCGCCGCACATTCTCGAACGTATAGTCGTCGGCAATCACGCCGCGCCAACCGTCCGTACCGAAAATGATTTGAGTGGGCATCGTTGACCTCTGAAAATCAGTAGGACAGTGAGACAGTAGGACCGTGAACAGTCAACTCTCAATTGTCCCGCTGCCTTACTGTTCTACTGACTCACTGGATTGCTGCTTGAATCACCTGCGCAATCGCGTTTGCTTCGCGCTCAATTACCCGCGCGTCATCGCCTTCGATCATCACGCGCGCCAGATTCTCTGTGCCGGAGTAGCGCAGCAAGATACGCGCGCCCTCGCCGAGTGCGGACTGCGAAAGCGCAAGTTGGGTTTGAATTGCCGGATATTTTTCGAGCGGCGGCTTGTGCGACACGTGCACGTTCACCAAGATCTGCGGATATTTTCTCATGCACGCTGCCAGCGCCGACAGCGGTGCACTGCGCCGCGCCAGCACTTGTGCCACGCGGAGCGCAGTGTACAGCCCGTCGCCGGTCGTGTGCCCGCCGTCGAACAAGACGATGTGCCCGGACTGCTCGCCGCCAATCAGTGCGCCGGTCGCACGCATCCGCTCCGTGACCCAGCGGTCGCCCACGGCGGTGCGCTCCAACGTCACGCCGATTTCGCGCAGCGATTTTTCCAAGCCGATGTTCGCCATCACGGTCGAAACAACGGCGTTACCATTCAACAGTCTGCGTGCTTGAAAATCGCGCGCGAGCATCGCCAGCACAAAATCACCGTCGACGTAATTGCCGCGCTCGTCGACGAACACCGCGCGGTCGCCGTCGCCGTCGAACTGCACGCCCCAGTCCGCGCGCTCGCGCAGCACGGTCTCGCGCAGGAGTCGCGGTTCGAGCGAATCGTAGCCGCGATTGATGTTGACGCCATCGGGCTGATCGTTCAGCGCGACCACCTGCGCGCCGAGCGCGCCCAGCGCGCGCTGTGCCAGATCGAACGTCGCGCCGTTGTTGCAGTCCACGACGACGCGCTTGCCGCGCAGAATCGGTCTGCGCTGAACCGCGTCGAGCAAGAAATCAATGTAATTGGTAATTGGTGATACAGCATCGCGGCGCTGTCCAATCGCCGCGTTTGATTTGCCATCGGTATTGGACTGCGCGACCATTTCGATTTCGCTTTCGCTCGCGTCCGGAATCTTGAAACCGTCCGCGCCGAAAACCTTGATGCCGTTGTCCTCGAATGGATTGTGCGACGCGGAAATCGAAACACCGCAGCGCGCGCCGAGCGTTCGCGTCAAATACGCGATGCCTGGCGTTGTCAGCACGCCGACGTGCAGCGTATCGAACCCCTGCGCCATCAAGCCGGCAGCGAGCGCGTTCTCGATCATCGCGCCGCTTTGCCGCGTATCCCGTCCGATCAACGCCACTGCGCGCTCGCCGCGCCCCAACACTCGACCGAGCGCGTTGCCGATGCGGGTGAGGAATTCCGGCGTGAGCGGATACTCATTCGCGACGCCGCGAATGCCGTCGGTGCCGAAAAGTTTTCCCATTACAGGTGATGCTGCTTTTTCAGCAACGCGAGGTCGGCTTCAACCATTTTTTGGATCATCTCTTCGAATGTGACGCGCGGCTCCCAGCCAAGATTCTTTTTCGCCTTCGTCGCGTCGCCGATCAACAAATCCACATCCGCCGGGCGCAGGTCGGCAGGATTCACGTAGACGTAGCGCTGCCAATCCAAATCGACGCAGCCGAAGGCGACTTCACACAGCCGCTTGATCGAATGCGTGCGCCCGGTCGCGAGCACATGGTCGTCCGGCTTGTCCTGTTGCAGCATCAAATGCATGCCGCGCACATAATCTGGCGCCCAGCCCCAATCACGCTGCGAGTCCAGATTGCCCAGCGGCAGTTTGTCCGCCAGACCGAGCGCGATCTTCGCCGCGTGGTACGTGACCTTGTGCGTCACAAATTCCAAACCGCGGCGCGGCGATTCGTGATTGAACAAAATGCCGGAAACCGCAAAGAGGTTGTACGACTCGCGGTAGTTGACGGTGATCCAATGCCCGTACACTTTGGCGACGCCGTACGGACTGCGCGGAT
>JBBIJS010000329.1:0-3262 GCA_037445855.1 Chloroflexota bacterium
TGCCGCGCACCGCCCACGCGCGGGCGATAAGCGAAATCGTTCCGTCGCTCGCGAGGGGCAGCGCGGCGCGCAGCCGCTCGCGCAGCGCGGTGCGGCGTTCCACGTTCAGCGACATGACGTAGCCGGGCGCGGGACCTTGACCGCCGAGGAACGGCGCCCAGAGATCGTCGAAACTGCGCCAGACGGTCGGCACATCGATCGCGCGCGTCGCCACGTCTTTCAAGCCGGCATCGCGGAACAACGCCGCCAGTGGCTCGGGTTTGCAGAGGGCAAAACGCACGCCTTCATCCAACGCGCGCGCCGTGGGATCGAGCGCGACGGCGGCGTCCCAAAAGCGGCGCAGCATTTGCATCTCGCCGGCATAGTCCCACACGTACGCCGCCACGATTCCGCCGCGTTTCGTCACGCGCGCCATTTCGGCGACGGCTTGGCGCGGTTCGGTCACAAAATTGAGAGCGAGGCCCGACACCGTGTTATCGTAAAACGCGTCGTTGAAATTTAGGTTGCTTGCATCGCCGACGTCAAAACAGAGCCGCTGATCGGACATCTGGCGGCGCAGGTACGCCACGTAGGCATTCGATGAGTCTGTCCCGACGACGTACCGCGGCGACGCGCTCTCGAAAATCGTTTCGGTCAGCGCGCCGGTGCCGCAGCCCACGTCGAGCCAGGTTTTCGCGGCAGGCGCGGCGAGCCAGGGCACGAACTCGCGGGCGACGCGTCGGCTCCAGCGTCCCATGAAGGATTCATAGGCAATCGCGTCCGACCAGTTTCCGCTTGCGTCCGGGTTCATGCGTTGACCTTCGTCACGCTGAGTCTATAAAACGAGCAACACTTGTTCGTGCCGGCTCAAGTCGGAGTAGACCGCGTCGAGTTGCTCGCGGCTTTGCGCAACAATCGTGGCGGTGAGGGAAATATATTTCCCGCCGGCGCTCAAGCGGGTGGTCACCGCGTTCTCGTTCAGTTCCGGCATGTGCCGGCGGACGATCTCGATCACCAACTCGCGGAATCCATCCTGGTCTCTGCCGATTGCTTTCAGAGGAAAAACACAGGGGAAATCGAACACGTCGGTTTTACCATCGATCATTTTGTTCTCACTCCATTGGGCATCGAGTAGATGTCTTTGTAGCACAAACTCATCAGTTCGACAAGCCCGCAGGGCGAAAACTTTCTCATGCTTACCGTAAGAGTTGACCGTTCATCGGTTTGTCCTCCCACCTATGCGCCGTCTAAAACTCTTGTAAGCGTTCAGTTCGTAGTCAGCCACGCAGCGAAGTTTGCGGAGGGGCGAGGGTATGCAAGTGACGGCACTCCGCTCTGCTACGTGCCATGCTACGAACGCTGAACGGTTACAAACTCTTTAGGGGCGGACGCGTTGCATCGCATCCGCCCCGTTTTGACGATTCGGAACCGATGAGAGTGCTATGCTTGTCCCGCGCTCACCAGACTGATCCGCAGCAGCGCGCCGCCGAGCAGCACCAGCAGCGCGGTCAGCATCACGAGGTTCACGCGCGCCGCGCCGAGTCGTCCGCCGTACCATTCGAGCGCGAGCGGCACGAGAATGCCGAGCACGACCGTGCCGCCCCAGAACAGCAGCGCGAACACGCCGCTCATCAGCGGCGCGGCGAACTGCCCGGCGATGACGATTGCCGCGACGATCAGCGCCAGCTCGACGACGAGCGAGATGCGGTCGAAACTTTCCAGTCGCTCGAACCCGTCGCCGTTCGCCATCTTGCGCCACGCCATCACGAGCGCGATCGCCGCCGCGCCCGACGAGCCGCCGGACACGATGAACAGCGCGCCGAGCAGCGGGTCGGTCGCTGCCCACAGCGGGCGCGCGGTGAGGTTGAGCAGCACACCCGTGTAGCCGGCGACGAAAAAGCCGGCGAGCGAGCCGACGATCGCGTACACCTTGCGCGGCACGCGGTTGTAGAGATTGGAGAAGGGCGCGAAGGTGATGACCTTGTCCGCGATCAGATTGTCGATGAACGAGAGGAGCGCGAATGCGCCAAAGACCAGCAGCGCCCACGAGCCGATGGACAGCGGCGAATCCCAGTTCGCGTAAAGCGTCACGCCGCTTTGCCCGACCGCATTGTAGAGACCCGGCGTGATGAAGAGATGCCAGAAGCGCCCCGGTTGTCCGAGGTCGGCGATCAGCAGGATCGGCGTGATGAGGATCAGCGGGAAGGCGACGTAGAACGCGATCTTGCTGACCTCGCGGTGCTTGCCGCCGCCGAAGAGTTCCACCAGCGAGCCGATAAAGTACGCGCCCGCGGATGTCCCGCCGACGAAAAAGTAGAGCGCGACAAAGTACCATGCCCACTCCGGCGCTTGCGATTGCAGACTCATGCCTTCACCTCCGCGCGGTACCCTGTCATTGCGAGCGCAGCGAAGCAATCTCCCCGGACCGACTTGGAGATTGCTTCGTCGCCCTTCGACTCGCGCAGCTCGCTCAGGGCTTCTCGCAATGACACGCGCTCATTTATTGTCGCATTCATGCCTTCACCTCCGCGGGCTTGTCGCCGCGCTGTCGGAACGTGACCAGCGCGACTAGCCCCATCACGAACGCGCCCAGAACCGTAGTGATCGACGCGCCGAAGAGCCGCCGCTGCGGCACGACCGGATTCTCCGGCTGTCCGTACACGGATGGCTTGTCCATCAGCAGATAGAACACGTTCAGCCCGCCGGCTTCGGATTCGCCGTAGATGTTCGCGCGCGATTCGCCGGCGGCTTGCAGCTGCGACAGCCGCGCGTGCGCTTTCGCGCGCAGGTCTGCCACATCGCCGAACTGGATCGAGCCGGTGGGGCACGCCTTGGCGCACGCGGTACCCAAGCCGTTGTGGATGCGGTCGTTGCACAGTGTGCACTTGTGCACCGTATTGGTGACGTCGCTGTAGGAGATCACGCCGAATGGACACGCGGGGACGCAGTACTTGCAGCCGATGCACGTATCCTGATCGATGACGACGTTGCCCATGTCCGTGCGCGTGATCGCGCTGACCGGACACGCGTTCAGACAGCCCGCGTCGGTGCAGTGCTTGCACGAATCGCTCATAAAGAGCCAGCGCGAGCCGGTGCGGTCCGCGTTGAACTGCTCGATGAACTCGACGTGCCGCCAGTCGGTCGCGCTCAGCTTGCCGGTGTTATCGTACGAGTTGCCGGTAAAGTTGACCGCGATCATTTGCGCCGACCCCGGCACCTTGGCAAAGTGACTGGGATCGGGGTCGAGCAGATTCCACTCTTTGCATGCGACCTGGCACGCCTT
>JBBIJS010000330.1:0-3244 GCA_037445855.1 Chloroflexota bacterium
TGCTTCTCCTGATATCACGTAACCTTGACGTTCTCGCCCTCTCGCGTTACAATGCGCTCAATCGCAAATCTGAAATCTACAATCTACAATTCTTGTGGGGGCTAGGTGGAAATTCTTGTCCTGATCCTTCTCGTACTCGTCTTCATCCTGGGTGGCTGGGTCGCGTTCGTCGAGTACCGTTACCAGAAACTTGCGAGTTCGTTTCGCTTGTTGATGACGGGGCGCGGCGGCACGAACTTGGAGGCGACGCTGTTTGATTTCGTCGCGCGAATGGACCGCGTCGAGCAGTTGACGCACGGGATGGCGCAGCGCGTCGACGCGGTAGAGGCGCAGCAGCCGTACCACGTCCAGCACATCGGCGTCATTCGCTTCAATCCATTTCAAGATAAGGGCGGCGACCAGAGCTTTGTCGTCGCGATCTTGGACGGGCACGCCGACGGCGCGGTCATCACCAGTCTATCCGCCCGCACCGATACGCGCATCTATGCCAAGCCGGTGATAGGCGGGCAATCGACCCACGCGCTCACGAATGAAGAGAAAGAAGCGATCGCGCGCGCGATGAAACCGCGTGCGTAGGGGCACACCGGCGTGTGCGCCCAGGGCAGACACATAGGTCTGCCCCTACGAGTTCGCCGCCGCGAGTTCCACCTCGCGCCGCCGCGCCGGCAGCGAGTGCCACAGACTCAAGCCGCCGGTAAAACCAAACCCCGCCGCGTACAAAAGCAAGAACGGCATCGACCACCACAATTGATTTTGCCACGCCATCGCCACGCCGACGAACGCGTAACCAGACAACGCCAGTTCCCCAATCGACTCCCAACTGAACGGCAGCGTGTAGCGTTTGGTATTCCACGCGTCGCCCTCGCCCTCGACGCTAAACTTGGGCGTGCGGCGGAACGTATTGCCCTGCCGCGTCACCGCCTCGAACACCGCGATCGAATTGTTCAACGCGATGCCGGTGCCCAGCAAAAGCAGCACCGCAAAGTAGCGATAGCGCGCGAGCCAGTCCGGGTACAGCGCGCGCTGTCCCAGCGCGTAGACCACGACCGGTCCGATCATCGCCAGCCCAAAATAGGTCACCGCCTCCGGGAATTCCACGCCCAGCGCGATCAGTGGCACCAGCGCCAGTACCATCAAAAGAATCAGCGGATTCATCAAGTAGCCGGAGAGGTGCAGCAATCCTTCGACGCGTTTAAAGCGCGAGGCGTTGGGCGCGGTCAGGATGCGCGGCGCGAGTTTGATCAAGCACTGCGTCGATCCCTTCGCCCAGCGAAATTGCTGCCGCTTGAATGCGTGAATCTGCGGCGGAATTTCCGCGGGCGCAACGACCTCCGGCAAGAAAATCATTTTCCAGCCGCTCATCTGCGCGCGGTAACTTAGATCGAGGTCTTCGCTCAACGTATCGCCCTGCCAGCCGCCGGCTTGCTCAATGCACTCGCGCCGCCACACGCCGGCGGTTCCATTGAAATTGAAGAACAAGCCATTCCGCGCGCGGGCGGTCTGCTCGACGACAAAGTGACCGTCGAGCGCGAGACTCTGCGCGCGCGTCAGCGCGGAGTACGTCGCGTTGAGATGGCCCCAGCGTGCCTGCACCAAGCCGACGTCCGCCGATGCGAAATGCGGAATCGTCTTTTCGAGAAAATCCGCCGGCGGCGCAAAATCCGCGTCGAAAATGGCAATGAATTCACCGGTCGCACGCTGCAATCCCGCGGCGAGCGCGCCGGCTTTAAAGCCAGCTCGCTCGGCGCGGCGGATCAGCGCGATATCGATTCCGCGCCGTCGAAAGCAATCGACGCGCGCCTGCGCGATCGTGGTTGTCTCATCGTCCGAATCGTCCAACACCTGGATTTGCAGCCGGTCGCGCTGCCAATTCAGCGCGGCAGCCGCGTCGATCAATCGCTCGACGACGTACAGCTCGTTGAAGATCGGCAGCTGCACCGTCACGCGCGGCAGCGCAGCCAACGGAGGTTGCGGGAGCACTTCAGTATGCTTGCGCCAATAGAGAAAAGCGACGAGGCAGGTGTTGAAGCCATAGAGCGCCAAAAATGAGGCGGCAAAAATATAGACGAAGAAAAGAATCCCACTCACTAAACGATCCTCCCAATCTGCGGAGCAAAAAGTAAGCGGCGTCCTCTGATCGAAGAACGTCGCTGCACGGCGGGCTTCATTGCGGTCAAGTGTAACGCGGCGAGAGTATACCACCGAATGAAGTTTTGGACAAGGTTTATGCTATAATGTCGGCGTGCGCACCTCGCTGATCTTCACGGTATTGAATGAAGCCGAGTCGCTGCCGCGTCTGCTCGACTCGATTGCCGCGCAGACGCGCGCGCCGGAGGAGATCGTCGTCGTGGACGGCGGGTCGACCGACGGTACGCTTGACGTTCTGAACGCCTACTCGAAACAGCTGCCGCTGAAAATCCTCGCGCAGCCCGGCGCGAACATCTCGCAGGGACGCAACGCGGCGATCCGCGCCGCCGCCGGCGACGTCATCTGTTCCACCGACGCGGGCGTGCGGCTGGACGCGCGGTGGGTCGAGCAAATCACGCAACCCTTTGGAGACGGACGACGGAAGACGGACGACGGAAGTCAATCGTCTTCCGTCTTCCGTCCATCGTCATCCGTCGATGTTGTTGCCGGCTTTTTCCTTCCCGATCCGCAAACCGTTTTCGAGACCGCGCTCGCGGCAACCACGCTGCCCGCGCTCGCCGACATTCGCCCAGAGAAATTCCTGCCGTCCAGCCGCTCGATCGCGTTCCGCAAGACCGCGTGGGAGCGAGTGCGCGGCTATCCCGAATGGCTCGATTACTGCGAAGACCTGGTATTCGATTTCGCGCTGCGCGACGCGGGTTATCGCTTTGCGTTCGCGCTGCGCGCGGTCGCGCATTTCCGTCCGCGTCCAGACATACGCGCGTTCTTCAAGCAGTACCGCCAGTACGCGCGCGGCGACGGCAAGGCGAATCTGTGGTTCACGCGGCACATCGTCCGCTACTTGACGTACCTCGTCGCGCTGCCGCTCGTGATCGCGCTGACGCTTGCCGCCCCGCTGCTCGCGCTGCCGCTCTGGGTGATCGGCGCGGCGGTCATGTTCTGCACGCCGTACAGGCGACTCGCGCCGATACTGCGCGGATTGTCGTTCATCGATAAACTGCGCGCGATCGTTTGGGTTCCCCTCATCCGCATCGCCGGCGATATCGCCAAGATGATCGGCTATCCGGCCGGCTTGGCGTGGCGGATGAGGAATCGG
>JBBIJS010000331.1:0-3209 GCA_037445855.1 Chloroflexota bacterium
TACGTCTGGGACGGCAACTATTACGCGCTCGCGTTGATGGAGCGGCTCGGCTTGGAAGGGCGCGGCGGCGCGGTGCGCGTCGGCTTGGCGCATTACAACACCGCGGCGGAGGTGGAACGGTTCTTGGAAGTGATGAAGAAAATCTAGGCGGAGGACGGAAGACGGAAAACCCTATTCGTCCTCCGTCGTCCGTCCTCGGTCTTCCGTCAGGCGAAACGAATGGATCGAATCGTCGAATGCGTTCCCAATTTTTCTGAAGGTCGCCGCGCGGAGGTCGTTGATGCAATCGTCCGCGCGATGGCGATTGCTGGCGTCAAGATTTTAGATCGCGAGATGGACGCCGACCACAATCGTTCCGTCATCACACTTGCCGGCGAGCCGGCGGCGGTGGAAGACGCGGCGTTTCGCGGCATCCAGACCGCCGCGCGCTTGATCGATCTCGACGCGCATCGCGGCGAGCATCCGCGCATCGGTGCGACGGATGTTGTGCCGTTCGTCCCGGTACGCGGCGTGACGATGGACGATTGCGTCGCGATGGCGCGGCGGCTGGGCGAGCGCGTCGCGCGCGAACTCGACATTCCGGTCTACCTGTACGAGCGCGCGGCGACGCGTCCGGAGCGGCGCGACCTCGCGTACCTCCGCCGCGGCGAATACGAGACGCTCAAGCAGGAGATCGCGACGAACCCGGATCGCGCGCCAGATTTCGGACCAAAACGCGTCGGCAAAGCCGGCGCGACGGTGATCGGCGCGCGGCAGTTTCTCATCGCCTACAACGTCAATCTGGCGACGAGCGACGTGAACATCGCCAAAGAGATTGCGGCGGTGATTCGCGAGAAGAGCGGCGGCTTGCTCTCGGTCAAAGCGAAAGGATTCCTGCTGCGCGAAAAGAACATCGCGCAGGTTTCGATGAACCTGACCGATTTCACCGTGACCGGAATGTTGACCGCGTTCGATGTCGTCAAGCAAGAGGCAGCCAAGCGCGGCGTGCAAGTCGTGGAGAGCGAGTTGATCGGTTTGATGCCGCTGGAAGCGCTGATGCAGATCGGCGCGCAGGCGCTGGCGCTGCCGAGACTGAGCGCGCGGCAAATCGTGGAGATGCAACTTCTTGACGCTTAAATCGTTTCAAGTCACGTTTCCGCACGCGCACACCGCGCCGGTTGTGCAGATCGATCAGCCGGACGAACTGAGCGCCGCGCTGCGCGGCTTGGGGTTGACACGTCCGCGCGCGACGCTCGTGCTCGTCGGCGGCGCGGCGGGCTTGGGCAGAGACATGCAGTGGCGGCTCGACCAATTGTTCATCGAGGTGCTCGCGCCGCTCGCGCAGTCGCTCGACGCGTACGTCGTCGATGGCGCGACGGACAGCGGCGTGATCCAGTTGATGGGTCGCGCGCGCGAAAAGATCGGCGCGCGCTTTCCGCTGATCGGCGTGGCGGCGGTGGGCACGGTGCGTCTGCCGGGCGCGGCGCCGACGGAACGCGACACGTGGCAACTCGAACCGCATCACACGCATTTCATCCTCGTGCCCGGCGCGACGTGGGGCGACGAAGCGCCCTGGCTCGCGCGCGCGGCGCATCTACTCGCGGACACCGCGCCATCGCTCACGGTGCTGGTGAACGGCGGCGAGGTCGCGTGGCGAGACGCCGAGGAGAGCGTGAAAGATGGGCGCGCGGTCGTCGTCTTCGCGGGCAGCGGTCGCACCGCCGACATTTTGGCGGCGGCGGCGCGCGGAGATCGATCGAACGAACGCGCGAACCGATTGGCGAACACCGGCTTGCTCCAGGTTGTCGATCTGGAGGCGGCGGCGGACGCACAACGCCGATTGATCGAGGGGATTCTTTTCCAGGGGGCAAAGAATGGCGAACCAGGCGGGCACGTACAGTGAATGGCTGAAGCAGGATATGGGCGCCTTGATCGATTCAGTTGGGCTGACGGATCTGCAAAAACACCTGCTCCGCTCGCGCTGGCTCGATCAGGTGCTGTACATGGAGAGCCGCTCCAACAGCGCGCGCGATTGGTACTATCGGCTGAGGATGACGACGATCATCGGCGGCGTGATCATTCCCGCGCTGGTCAGTCTCAATCTCACCGGCGATTACGCGCTGGCGGTTCGCGGCGCGACGTTCGTCATCAGTCTGCTCGTCGGCATCAGCGCGGCGGTGGAAGAATTTTTCCACTATGGCGAACGCTGGCGGCATTATCGGCAAACGAGCGAACTGATGAAGATGGAGGGCTGGAATTTCTTCCAGCTCAGCGGGGCGTATGAGCGCTTCGGTTCCTGCTCCGAAGCGTATCGTGAGTTCGCCAGCCGCAGCGAAATGCTAATCCAACACGATGTAGACGTGTACATCAGCCAAGTGGCGCAGGAAAAGAAAGAGGGCAAGGAAAAAGCAGAGGCGGACAAGCCCGGGTGATCAACAATGTCTGACGTTTTCATCTCTTATTCACGGAAAGACAAGGAATTCGTCCACCAACTCCACGACGCGCTCGTCGCGCAGAAACGCGAGGTGTGGGTGGATTGGGAGGACATTCCTCCCACCGCGGACTGGCACGCCGAAATCTTCGCCGCGATCGAGTCCGCGCACGCGTTCGTCGTCGTCCTCAGCCCCGATTATCTCGCCTCGCCGGTCTGCGCCGAAGAACTGGGGCACGCGGTTCAATCCAACAAGCGCCTCGTTCCCATTGTCCTCCGCGACGTCGAGCCGCACGATGTCAACGTTGCGCTGTCCCACCTGAACTGGATCTTTTTCCGCGCGAGCGATAATTTCGACGCCGCGTTCGCGCAATTGATCAAGGCGCTCGACACGGATTTGGAATGGGTCGAGGCGCATACGCGCCTGCTGACGCGCGCCATCGAGTGGAACGCCAAAAAGCGAGACGATAGTCTGCTCGTGCGCGGCAACGATCTACGCGCGGCGGAAGAGTGGCAAGCGAAGGCGTCAAGCAAAGAACCGAAACTAACGCCGCTGCAAGGCGAATACATTCTTGCCAGCCGCCGTTCCGCGAACTCGCGCCAGAGGATCGTGCTGCTGGCGGTGACGATTGCCCTGTTGGTCGCGACGGTCTTGGCATTCGTCGCCTTTGCGCAACGCAACGTGGCGGTCGCGCAGACGAATGTCGCGAACACGGCAGAGGCGCAAGCGGTGAGCGCGGCGAACGCGCGCGCGACCTCAGAGGCGCAAGCGGTCACTGCCGCCAATGCGCGCGCGACC
>JBBIJS010000332.1:0-3184 GCA_037445855.1 Chloroflexota bacterium
ACATCGCGGAATTCGGGATCGACGCGCTTGCAAATGTCGATCGCCAGCGGGCAGCGCGTGTGGAAGCGGCAGCCGGTCGGCGGATTGACCGGGCTGGGCACGTCGCCGACCAGAATGATGCGTTCGCGCTTTTCTTCGATGACCGGATCAGGGATCGGCACCGCCGAAAGGAGCGCTTTGGTGTACGGATGCAACGGGTTGGCATACAAATTCGTGCGGTCGGTCAATTCGACGATCTTGCCGAGGTACATCACGGCGATGCGGTCCGAGATGTGGCGCACCACCGAGAGGTCGTGGGCAATGAACAAATAGGTGAGGTGAAACTTTTCCTGCAGCTCTTCCAGCAGGTTGATGATCTGCGCCTGGATCGAGACGTCCAGCGCGCTGATCGGCTCATCCGCCACGATGAAATCCGGGTTCACGGCGAGCGAACGCGCGACACCGATGCGCTGGCGCTGTCCGCCGGAGAATTCGTGTGGATAACGATTCACGAAATAGGGATTCAGTCCGACGATCTGGAGCAGTTCTTGAACGCGTGACTTTTTCTCTTTGCCTTTGGCGATGTTGTGCACTTCCAGCGGCTCACCAATAATATCGCCGACGGTCATGCGCGGGTTGAGCGACGCGTACGGGTCTTGGAAGATCATCTGCATATTGCGGCGCATCTTGCGCAACTCCTCGCCCTTTAACTTGGCAAGGTCCTTGCCCTGAAAGTACACTTCGCCGGCGGTCGGTGCATACAATTGCAGGATCGTGCGCCCCGTTGTAGATTTGCCGCAGCCAGACTCGCCGACCAAGCCCAGCGTCTCGCCGCGTTGGATTTCAAAATCCAAGCCGTCGACCGCTTTGACGTCGGCAACCTTACGCTGTAAAATAATACCTTGACTGATCGGAAAATATTTTTTCAGTCCCACGACTTGAATCAATGCGTTATCTGGGTTGCTTGCCATGTCGCTGGCTCCATCTTTTCAGATTTCGGTTTCTGGAATTTCGAACGATTACGCCCGCGCGCTCAGGTAAGCCGCGCGTTGTTTCTGAACATCCTGCCAGTTCCAGCACGCCACCGAATGCCGCACCGCCGCCAGCTCCAAGACCGGGTTTTCCTCAACGCACTTGTCGGTGCGGAACCGGCAGCGGTCGTAGAACGGGCAGCCCTTGGGCATCTGGATCAGGTCCGGCGGCAATCCTTCGATCGGCGTAAGTTTGGCTTTGCGAGTCTCATCCAACCGCGGAATCGACGCGAGCAAGCCAAGCGTATAGGGATGCACCGGATTCGCAAAGAGTTCCTTCACGTTGGCGGTCTCAATGACAAACCCGGCGTACATCACGTTGATGCGATCTGCCAGACCGGCGATGACACCCAGATCGTGCGTAATCCAGATGATTGCCATGCCCAGTTCGCGCTTGAGCCGCTTGACAATGTCGACGATCTGCGCCTGAATCGTTACGTCGAGCGCGGTCGTCGGTTCGTCGGCGATGAGCAACTGCGGCGAGCACGATAACCCCATCGCGATCATCACGCGCTGGCGCATCCCGCCGGAGAACTGGTGCGGATAATCGTCCAGGCGACCTTCGGCTTCCGGGATGCCGACCATCTTCAGCAATTCGACCGAGCGCTTGCGCGCCTGTTCTTTCGTCATACCGAGATGCAATTCCAGCGCTTCGCCAATCTGCGTCCCAATGGTGAGCACCGGGTTCAACGAAGTCATCGGATCTTGAAAGACCATCGCAATCTTGTTGCCGCGCACCGAGCGGATTTCTTCGTCATCCACTTGCAAAAGATCGCGTCCCTGGAAGAGAACCTGACCGGTGGAAATCTTGCCCGGCGGTACGGGAATCAGCCGCATCACCGACAGCACGGATACGCTCTTGCCGCAACCGGACTCGCCCACCAAGCCAAGCGTTTCGCCCTCGTCGACCGTGAACGAGACGCCATTAACCGCATGGACGATGCCATCCTGAGTATGAAATTCTGTCTTAAGATCTTTGACCTCGAGTAAGGTAGCCATCCATCCTCCGTGACCGTATTATACCAAATATTTCATCTAATTGGAAATCTCAGGATTGAGCGCCTCGTTCAACCCGTCGCCGAGGAAATTAAAAGCAAAGACCACCGCTGCCAGAACCAAGCCCGGAATCAATACGAGCCAGATCATTTGCGGGAACGTACGCCAGTAGCGTCCCGCGTTGTCCGCCAGAATATTTCCCCAACTCGGCGCGGGCGGCTGCAAGCCGATTCCGAGGAAGCTCAGGTACCCTTCCGATAGTGCGATGTCGCCCATCCCCATCGACAGCGCAACAATGACCGGCGCGATCGAATTCGGCAAGACGTGGCGCAGGATCACCTTCCAGGTCGGCACACCCACCGCGCGCGCGCTGATGACGAACTCGCGCTCTTTCACCGTCAGCACCTGCGCGCGGATCAGGCGCGCCAGCCCGGCCCAGCCAATGACGCCGAGCGCGATAATCACGACCGCGTAATCGAGATAGCCGCTCTTTGCCAGATCGCTCAGCCCGATCGACTTTGCCCACGCCAATAATCCCGGCTTGATCGTCGCGGCGATGAAGAAAACGAAGAGGAGACCCGGAAACGCAAACAGGATGTCCGCTACGCGCATCACGAGCGTATCGATCCAACCGCCATAGTAACCCGCGGCTGCGCCGAGCGGCAGCCCCAACACGAGATCGACGAACGTGACCATCACGATGACGAAAACGGCTGACCGCGCGCCCCACACCACGCGGCTGAACATATCGCGGCCCAGCGCGTCGGTGCCAAACCAATGCGCGGCGCTCGGTCCTTGCTCGACGGCATCAAGATTGTTGAGATCGTACGGATACCGCGCGATGACTGGAGCGAAGATGGCGAGGAGAACCATTCCGATTATCACCAGCGCGCCCAAGAGCGCGGGCACATTCCGCGCGACGCGGCGCAGCAGCTGCCCTGTCGGCGAACTGACGCGCGGAACGCCGGCGCCGGATTGTGGAAAAACAGAAGCGGCTTGGGTCATTATGATTGCCGAATCCGTGGATCGAGGAATCCGTACGTCACGTCCACCAGCAGGTTAGACACCACGTAGGCAACGGCGATCAGCAGCACCAACGCCATGATGATATAGTAATCGCGCGAGAAGAGCGCGTCGTACGCTAGCGCGCCCACGCCCGGCACGCCGAACCAGTTCTC
>JBBIJS010000333.1:0-3130 GCA_037445855.1 Chloroflexota bacterium
CGCACGAGCATCAGGCACGCGCCGGGCGCTTCCGCGACTTTGCCATTCGGATTCAGCAGCAGCGCCGAGTCATAGCCGTTGCGCTTGGCTTCTTCGGACGCCATCCGCGAGTTCAAATAGTTCGACGATGCTTTGACGCGCGGCGGCATCACGTTATCGGTAATGCGCGTCCAGGAACTGACGCACGCATGCGACACCTTGCCGCTCTTGAGCCGCGAGGGCCACAGCTGGGTCGTCAGCGCGATGCGCGCCTGATCGCTCGACATTCCGCCGAACGTCGCCGACTCGGTGAACGCGAACGGACGGATGTAGGTATCGGCGGCGTATTCGTTCGCACGCAAGAGATCGATCACGCCTTGCCGCAGCGCATCGGTCGCGATGGGCTGTTGCATCCGAATCAATCGAATCGATTGCGCGAAACGTTCCAGGTGCGCGTCGAGGCGAAAGACGAAGAGCTGGCGCGCGGCAGCGTTCCAGTACGCGCGAATCCCTTCAAAGACGAGCGAGACCGTCGACGTGCCCAATTGCGAGATATGGACGGTCGCCGCGTCCCATGGCGTAAGTTTGCCGTCGACCCAAATGAATTTTGGATTGTCTGCCATTGTTCCTCCACAAAGATGAACGACGGAAGACGGAGGACGAATGACGTTTCCGCCGTCTCCCGTCGTTCGTCTTCCGTCTATGTTTTTAGCGCTGCGCGCCGCACCAAATCGAGCGCGCGGGTCGTCACCCACGCTTGCGCCTGTTCGCGGATACCGCCGATCGTGTGTGCGCCGCGCGTCGTTGCCTGCGCCGTTGCGACCGCGATGACGCTCTGCCCGGTATCCTCGCCATACATGTCTTGCGCCGAGCCGGTCGTACCAAGCACGGCGAGCGCGATGTCCGCGCCGGTCACATTGCGGAACTGCTGCGCGATCGTCGCCGCGTTCTCTTCGGTCAGCTCCGTCACGTTGTCCAGGAGCATCGCCGATTTGAGGATGCGCGTGCCCTCGGGACGCTCGCGCAGCGCCTCGGCGATCTTGCCGGCGGTGTTTGTCTCCGCGATGGCGATGCGCCAATTGCGCGCCGCGAGCAAGCGCGCGACGACTTCGGGCACGCTCTCTTCGCCCTCGCCGTAGATCCAATCGCCGAGCCGCGCGCGCACGCTGGCTTCCATGGCTTCGATCAGCGCTTCCGCTTCTGCGCGCGTTTTGGCTTTGGCGGTCACGCGCACGTCGGTCTGCCCCGGGTGCGCCAGCAAGCCCACCGTCGGATTCGTCGAGGTTTCGAGGTCGGTGATCTTGGCGTCGACGAGACTCTCGCCGATGGCGCACGTCCGCAGCGTCTTGCTCAGGATGATTTGCTCGCCGCCGGTTTTCTCGCGCAGCCACGGCAGGATGCGCAGCTCCATCAAGTGTTTCATCTCGCGCGGCACGCCCGGCAGCGAGATGACATAGTGCTCGTCGATCTCGACGATAAAGACCGGCGCGGTGCCAACGGGATTTTCGATGGGCGTCGCACCGCGCGGCACGTACGCTTGCCGCACGTTGTTCTCGCTCATCGGCGTGCCCCACTTGCCAAAGCGCTCGTGAATCTGCGCGAGCAATGCCTCGTCCAACACCAACTCGCGGTTCGTCGCGCGCGCGACGGCTTCGCGCGTCATGTCGTCCACTGTGGGACCGAGTCCGCCGGTCGTGATGATGACGTCGGCGCGCGTCAGCGCGTGCGTGATCGCGTCGACGATGCGCCCCACGTTGTCGCCGACGGTCGTGCGAAAGTACAGATCGACGCCGACCTCGGCGAGGCGCTGTGCGATCCACACCGCGTTCGTATCGGTGATTTCGCCCAACAAAAGTTCCGTGCCAATCGAAATAGTCTCTGCGCGCATTGTAAACTCCAGTAGTCGGGTCAACCGGGATACAAGAAGACAAGCGACCGGTCGACCAGGTTACCTGTTTTCTTGTCTACGTGTCTACCGGTTTACTTGAACAGATTGCTGACGAGAAAAATCACATTCGCCGGTCGCTCGGCGAGCCGGCGCATAAAGTATGGGTACCAGTGCGTGCCGTACGGAACGTAGACGCGCATCGTGTAGGAATTTGCCGATAGCGCGCGCTGCAAGTCGTTGCGGATGCCGTAGAGCATCTGGAATTCAAAGCGCGCGCGGTCGATGGCGTTTTCGGTCGTAAACTGCCTCGCCCAGTCGATGATCTTTTCATCGTGCGAAGCGATTTGCAGGTACGCGCCGCCGCTTGCGCCGTTGGGCTGCAGAAACATCTGCGCGAGCTTGCGGTAGTTCGCGTCCACGTCTTTTTTCTGCGGGAAGGCGATCTCGGCTGGCTCTTTGTACGCGCCTTTGCACAGCCGCACGGTCGCGCCCAGCGCGATCAATGCCTTGACGTCTTCTTCGCTGCGGTACAAGTACGCTTGAATCACGATGCCGACGTTATCGAATTCCTCGCGCAGCGTTTTGAAAATGTTCAACGTCGCCTGCGTGTATTTGGAATCCTCCATATCGATCGTGACCATCGTGCCGATCTGTTTTGCCTTGCCGACGATCTGGCGCACGTTGTCGAGGCACAGGTCGGGGCTGAGATCGAGTCCCATCTGAGTGAGCTTCAGCGAAACTTGGGTCGGAGTTTGAGTCGCGGCAATCGCATCGAGCGCGCGCTGGTAGCCGTCTTTCGCCGCGCGCGCCTCGCTCTCGTTCGTCACACTCTCGCCCAGTTGATCGAAAGTAACTTGAATGTTCTGCGCGTTCAGTTTCTTGACGACAGCGATGGCTTCTTCCAGCGTTTCGCCGGCGACAAAGCGGCGCGAGACGCGTCGCGACAGCGGAAACCCGACGACGAAATTACGCACGCGCGTATTCGTCGACAAGGCAAGAAATACATCGCGTAAAATGGGCATCGTTATCCTCCTTGATTCCTAGCCCGGTGCACTCTAGCGCCCGCGCGAAATTCAGCGCGAGAAAACGGACTCACGCTCACTCCGTTTCAAATATACTCACAATCATCGATAAAGTCAAAAGGCGCGCAAAAAACGCGGGGCAGAAGGTCAACTTCTGCCCCAGGGTATCAAGTTTGAAACTCTCTAATCGCATCCACGATTTGCTGCGCCTGTGCGTCCGTCAATTCCGGATACATCGGCA
>JBBIJS010000334.1:0-3125 GCA_037445855.1 Chloroflexota bacterium
CTCCGACTTCGAATCGTTTGCCGACTTCTTGCAGCGCGGGTAAGAGCGCCTTGTAGAGCATATCGACTGGCTCGAGTTTCGCGTCCAGCCCCTGCTGCGTCAGCATCTTCACTTCCGCCGCCTTGCCGATGATGGTGTTATCGTATAGTCCTTTTAGAATTTCTTCGTGGGTCATTGATTACTCCTGAGTCTCCGTAGTACCAAAGATCATAACTCGCTCCATTCGTCAGCAGAGATCTTTTTGCCAACTATGCTCTCAACTTCCCGAAGAAGCAAACGCAATTGTGGGACAGAATATTCGGTATTTGATGGAATCGCCAGACGATGTTGCTCCCACGTCATGAACTGATGGCGCGTGCCAGAAAAAGGACCATCAAAACCGAGCACCCGCAATCGCCTGATGAACTCGCGGCGTTTACACGGCGACCACGCGCTCATGCTTCGGCTCCTTATTGAGATCGACGCCGCCGACCACCGGCAAACGATGACCTAATTTCAACCCGAGCAGAATCCAGTCTTCCAACGTGGAGCGTAACTCTTCTTCGCACTTGCGTAAAGAAGCGCCAAATGCGACGACGCCCTTGCAAGATGGGATGCGTCCCGCGTAGGTGCCGTCTTCCAGTTTTTCGTAACTGGCATGCGCCATTGCATGTTCCACATAGTCGCTCAAAACATAGCGAACTGCCATGGAATTCCTCCTCAATGCGTTACGCCTTCAATCGCTCGCCCTTCGGATCGTACAGTACATCGCGCGTGACTTGCGCGGGAATCATTTCGCCGAACACATCGACCTTGAGTTGTACACCTTCACGCGCGAGATCGAGCGGCAGATAAACCAAGCCGATATTCTTTTCGACGGTGTAGCCGTACCCGCCGCTGCGTAGTCGCCCGACAACCTTGCCGTCCTGCATCACCGCTTCGCCGCCATAGAGTACGCAGTTTCCATCCATTGTCAACGTCGCCAGTTTGCGCTGGATGCCTTGCGCTTTGATTTTCGTCAGCGCCGCGCGCCCGATGAAATCGCCCTTGTTGAGCTGCACGCAAAAGCCCAAGCCGGCTTCGTAGGGATTATCCGCCGGGGTGATGTCGGCGGTCCAGTAGCGGTACGCTTTTTCGAGCCGCAGCGATTCGAGCGCCTTGTAGCCGGCGGGCGTGATGCCGTGCGGTTTGCCCGCGCGCATCAGCGCGTCCCACACCGGCGTCGCCCGCTCGAACGGCGGATACAATTCCCAGCCCAGTTCTCCGACGTACGTCACGCGCTGCGCGAGCACCTCCACGCCGCCGATGTGAATCATCTGCGCGGTCATGAACGGGAACGCCGCGTTCGACACATCATCCGTGGTCGCGGCTTGCAGCGTCTGGCGCGCGTGCGGACCCCAGATGCCGATGGTCGCGTACTGCGCGGTGACATCCTCAACCCGCACCGAACCATCGCCCGGCAAGCGCATCGTGATCCAACCCAGGTCGCGCGAGACGAACGCGCTGCCGGTCACGACGCGGAAATGGTCCTCGGCGAGGCGCGTGATCGTCAGGTCGCTCTCGATGCCGCCGCGCGTGTTGAGCATTTGCGTGTACGTGACGCGTCCCGCCGGCTTGTCGAGCTGGCTGTCGGTCAGCGATTGCAGCAGCGCCAGCGCGCCTCTGCCGCGCACGTCGAGCTTGCCGAACGAACTCATCTCGAAGATGCCGACGCGTTCGCGCACCGCGCGATGCTCCGCGCCGACCTGATCGAAGAACGCGGGACGACCCCAGCCCCACGCGCGTTGGTCTGCGCCAGCGCGCCGCCACGCTTTATCGAAATAGTTGACGCGCTCCCAGCCGTTCTTCTCTCCAAAGACCGCGCCGAGTTCTTTCAAGCGCGCGTCGAGCGGATTCGGATGCAGCGGGCGCGCCGATTCGTTTTCGTCGTGCGGAAAACGGAGAAAATAGTAATACTTGTACGATTCCTTCGAGCGCTCGGCGGTGAATTTCGGATCGCGATAAATGTCGCCAAAGCGCCGCACGTTGTACTCGCTCGTGTCCTGCGACGGCTCGCCATCGACGATCCACTCCGCCATGATCTGACCGATCGCGCCGCCGCCGCCAAAGCCGGTGTGCGATAGACCGGCGGCGGCGTAGAACCCCGGCACGCCCGGCACGGGTCCCAGCAGCGGGCGGCTGTCCGGCGTGATCGCTTCCGGACCATTGACGAGCTTCACCGCTTCCGCCTTTTCGATGATCGGCACGCGGCGGATCGCGCCCTGCAAGATCGGATCGAACAGCTCCCAGTCCGGCGGGAAAAGCTGCTGCGTAAACTCCCACGGCGCGCCATCGACGAAATGCGCGACCGGGTTGACCTCGAATCCGCCGATGAGAAAACCGCGCGCTTCCTCGCGCATGTAAACGAGGTTCGCCGGATCGCGCAAGACCGGCGTGTCTTTCGGCAGCTCATGACCGGGAATTGCTTTGGTCGCGAGGTGCTGGTGCGTCAGCGGCGTCATCGGCAGATTCACGCCGACCATCGCGCCGATGCGCGGCGCCCACATCCCGGCGGCGCACACGACGATCTCGGTGTTGATCGTGCCCTGGTCGGTTACGACCGCGCGTACCTCACCTTTCGTCCCGCGCTCGATTCCCGTCACGCGGACGCCGGTGTGAACCTTGATGCCGCGCAGTTTCGCGCGCCGCGCCAGTTCGTACGCCACGCCGCTCGGATCGAGATAGCCGTCGCCCGGCAGATACATCGCGCCGAACACGCCGTCAATCGACATCTCCGGAAAAAGTTTCTGGGCTTCCTGCGGCGAGATAATTTCGAGGTCGAGTCCGATCGCTTTGCCCTGGCTCACCTGGCGTTTCAGGAATTGAAAATGTTCCGGCGTCGATGCGACGCGCAGACTGCCGGTCGTGCGCCAGCCGATTTGCTCGCCGCCGTCGGCTTGCAGTTTTTTGTACAGGTCCATGCTGTACTTTCGCATTCGCATCAGACTCGGCGAGGTGTGAAAGACGGTGACGATGCCGGCGGCGTGCCACGTCGCGCCGCTGGTCAGCTCGCCCTTGTCGACGAGGACGACATCCGTCCAGCCCAATTCGGCGAGGTGGTAGGCGAGACTGCATCCGGCGATGCCGCCGCCGATGATGACGACTCT
>JBBIJS010000335.1:0-3097 GCA_037445855.1 Chloroflexota bacterium
TCGAACAAGCCGTGCGCGCCGGGATTCTTGCCGGTCATAAACGACGACCACGCGGACGCGGTGACCGGCGGCACGGTCGAGCGCAGTTCGCTGAACGCGCCATGATCCATCAACTTTTTGAATGTGGGCAGTTTGCCTTGCGCGACGAATGGCTTGATGAGATCGAACGTCGCGCCGTCGAGTCCGATGACGAAAACCTTCTGCATCTAATGCTCCAATAAAAAACGGGGGCTGGTCGCCCCCGCAGAATTCTACAAATCCTCCGGTTTGAGTCCTGTCACTCTGGCGATTCGTGCCAACATTCGCGGCCCGATTTCTTCGTTATCATGAAACGCAAAGACGACATCCGCCCAACCAGAACGCTGAAGAACACGATGCGAACCCGTCTGGCGTTTGATGCTCCAACCAATTCGCAGCAACGCCGCGAGCAAGCGCCGTGCTTTGACGGAACGCCATTGACTCATACAGCGGCAAACGAGATGTTCATCAGACTGGGTACGCCTTCACTATGGTCTAGTCGATCCGCGATGACACGCAACGCCAACGCCTGAACTTTGGCGATCGCCTCATCTACAGTCTGACCGTACGCAAGAACGCCAGCCAATTCATGCACTTCGGCTAGCCAACGTCCATCCTCTTCTTGTTCGTATTCAATCTTGAACTTGAGCGGAGAACTTTCCATTCCCTACCTCCACACACAATGCCTGCCTCACGCCTTCGCCAGTTCCGGCACATCTTTCTTTGACGGCTCTTTGCTGCCACCCATCCACAGCGCCTTCACAATGTCGCCGGTGTAGATCGCGTTCGGCTTGGCTTCGCAGCCCGCCCAGCAGCCGGGGCACTTGCGGACAATCTGCCGCTGCTGCGCGGTCTTGTCGTTGTACCACACTTCTTCCATCGACTGCTTCCGCAGATTGCCGACGACGCTCGGATAATAGACGCACGTGACCACATCGCCGTTCGGCATCAGGCGCATGTGGTTATGCAGCTCGATGCACTGCGGCTTGGGGCTTTCGACGTTGCGGAGCAGGCGATTCTTCAAGCCGCGCAAGTAATAGCGCTGGACGAGCCACTCGGGAATATCCTTGATGCCGTCGCGGCGGTCGAGTTGTTCAAAAATATAACTGAGCTGTTCGGGCGTGAAATCGGACATCGAAACCGATTTCATATTCGGCACTTCGTTTTCCTTTACGGTGTTCAATCGGTAGAGCGTATAGTGATCGGTCGCGATCGCGTAATGCACGTTCACGTTCAGTTTCGCCATCTCATTCCGCAGCGGCTCAATGTGATCCCAGTTCTTGTCCGTGATCGTCTGATTCACGCCGACGTAAAAGCCGTACTTTTCGCGCAGCTCGACCAAGCCGCGCAGCGTCCGCATCGATTTATCGTACAAACCGCGATAGCCGCGAATCTCGTCGTGCCGCGCGCCGACCGCGTCGATGGAAAGTTTGAGGTGAAGCTTTTTCGAACCAACCGCTTTGGCGTACTCGAGAATGCGCTCGGTCATCACGCCGGCAGTTGTCACGTGTACCACCGACGGATTCGTTTCTTCGAGAATCGCGCGCGTGATGTCGGTCAGGTCGCGACGCAGAAACGGCTCGCCGCCGGTGATGCGCAGCGAATCGAGGTGCGGAATTTGCTGGAAGACGTGGCGGATTTCATCGACCGTCATATCGTCATAATCGGTTTTCTTCCACACGTCGCACATAAAGCAGCGCAGGTTGCAGCGCCACGTGACGATGAACGTCGCCATATTCGGCAGTTCGACGCGCCCGACCTTGTTATTGACTACCGCTTTCGCGATGTTGACGTAGGTGCCTAGTGCCATGCAAACTCCTGTCACGTGTTGCGTATTGCGTTACGAAATACGTAAGACGCAGTATCATTCGTACTTCTCGCGCCGGATCGCGCTCACTTGATCGGCGAGAATGCCAAACATGAAAACGATGACGGACGAGACCATCACGAACATCGCGCCGGTCGGAATGTGAAACGCCGGCTCCAGATGCTGGGCAAACCGAAAAATGCCGGAGCCGATCCAATAGATCGCCCCGATCAAGAACAGCGCAATGCTCGTCGGCAAGAAAACCTTGACCGGATCGAACAGCGCGATGATGCGGATGATGAGCATCAGCGTGTTGATGCCGTCGCGGATCGGGTTGACGGTGCTCGTTCCGACGCGCGGCGTGGTCGTGATCGGCACGTACGCGGTATTGTAGCCCTCTTTGAACAGCGCGAGCGTCAGCGTCGTCGTGAACGAAAAGCCGTTCGGCAGGATGTGCAGAAAGCGGAGCGCAATCTCTTTGCGAAATGCGCGCAAGCCGGAATTCAAGTCTGGAATCGTCGTCTGCGCGAGATAGTTCGCGACCTTGGACAGCAGCCACTTGCCCGGTCGCCGCAGGAGCGGCGCGTGAGAACCCTTGCCGCGCGCGCCGACGACCATGTCGTTGTCGCCCAGGTGGTCGAGCAAATTTTGGATCTGCGCCGCGCTGTGCTCGCTGTCGGCATCCATCATCACGACGATGTCGCCGGCTGCCGCGCGGATACCCGTCTTGAGCGCCGCGCCGTACCCCTTGTTGTGGTGATGCCGCAGGACCCGCACGCCCGCGGCTTGCGCGATCTCTGCGGTGCGATCGGTCGAGCAATCATCGACGACGATGATCTCCGCGCGCGCGCGCCAATCGCGCAATCCATCCAGCACGCTTGCGATACTGGCTTGTTCGTTGTACGCGGGGATGATGATGGAAACAGGCAGATTGCGAATTGCAGATTGCGAATTGCTTGGCGCCGTTAGCGTTTCAATTTGCACTTTTGCCTTTTAGCTTTTGACTTGCCCTAACACGTACCGATGGTGCGCCCAGATCGCTTTGATCTGCCACCGCAGCGGCGCGTGTTCGAGAAAAGTATATCGATCGATCCGCGCTTTCAATTCCGGTCGTCGCCCGAGATAATAGTCCATCGTGCTCCAGTTCCAACCCGCGCCGGTAAATTGCGAGTCGAGCTTCTTGGAGCGGATGCCCAGCCGCTGCAACACCTGCGCCGCCGGCATCACCGTGTCGGGCCACGGCGGTACATCCAGCACGCCTTCATCGATGAA
>JBBIJS010000336.1:0-3087 GCA_037445855.1 Chloroflexota bacterium
GCGGCTGCAGTTTGCAGTCACAACGGTGTACCACTTTTTCTTCGTGCCGTTGACGATCGGCTTGGGCATTCTCATCGCGTTGATGGAGACGCTCTACGTCCGTTCCGGCGATGAGACGTGGAAGAAGCACACGCTTTTCTGGGGCAAACTCTTCCTGATCAACTTTGCCGTGGGCGTCGTCACCGGCATCGTCCAGGAATTCCAATTCGGCATGAACTGGTCGGAGTACGCGCGCTTTGTCGGCGACATTTTTGGCGCGCCGCTGGCGATCGAGGCGCTGCTGACGTTCTTCCTTGAATCGGTCTTCCTCGGCGTCTGGTTCTTCGGCTGGGAACGCGTCCCGAAACGCGTCCATCTCGCGTCGATCTGGCTCGTCGCAATCGGAAGTTTCCTCTCCGCGTTCTGGATCTTGGTCGCCAACTCGTTCATGCAAGAGCCGGTTGGTTACGCGCTTCGCAACGGGCGCGCCGAGATGACTGACTTTATCGCGCTGGTGACCAATCCCAATATCGCCACGCAGGTCCCCCACGTCTTACTCGCCAGCATGACGACCGGCGCGTATTTCGTCCTGGGGATCAGCGCGTGGCATTTACTCCGCAACAGCAATCTCGATTTCTTCCGCCGATCCTTTCAGATGGCAACGGTCTACGCGGTGATCGCCGGCGTCGGGGTGATTCTGGTCGGACACAGCCAGGCGCAGCACATGGTACAGACTCAACCGATGAAAATGGCGGCGGCGGAAGCGTTGTATCAGACCGAAAGCCCGGCGTCATTTTCGATCTTGACGATCGGCGATCTAACCCAGCGCCGCGAAGTGTTTGCGATCCGGCTCCCCACCGTACTGAGTCTGTTGGCATATAACCAGTTTACCGGCGAAGTCAAGGGCATCAACGATCTGCAAGCGGAATATCGAAAGCAATACGCGGACAAGTACGGCGCGACCGCCGACTATATTCCGCCGGTCGCGCTCGTCTACTGGAGCTTCCGCGCGATGGTCGGCGCGGGATTCCTGATGGCATTCCTCGCGCTGCTCGCTCTATTTCTCGTGCTTCGCAACAAGGTCGAGACGAATGTGTTGTTCCTAAAGGTGCTGCCGTGGGCAATTCTCCTGCCGTACTTTGCGAATACCGCCGGCTGGATGCTGACGGAGCTGGGTCGGCAGCCGTGGATCGTATTTGGCTTGATGCGAACAGACGAAGGCGTCTCACCCGTCGTCTCGACTTGGGCGATTCTGATTTCGCTCGCGCTCTTCACGGTCATTTACGGCGGGTTGGCGGTCGTAGGCGTTTACCTGATGATAAAGAACGCCACGAGCGATCCAGCCGCTGAACCCGCGCACGTCGCGGCGTATTGAAACGTGTTCCGTGGTACGTGGCACGTAACGGAACACGCAACACGCAGTATGCATCCCGGTCAAACTGGAGGTACACATGGATCTCAATATTCTCTGGTTCATTCTCATCGCGATACTCTTTGCCGGTTTCTTTCTGCTCGAAGGATTCGATTATGGCGTCGGCATTCTGCTACCCTTTCTAGGGCATGATGACGACGAGCGGCGCGTGATCGTCAACGCGATCGGTCCGTTCTGGGATGGCAACGAAGTGTGGCTCTTGACTGCCGGCGGCGCGATGTTCGCCGCGTTCCCGAACTGGTACGCGACGCTGTTCAGTGGCTTGTACCTCGCGCTGCTGGTGATACTGATCGCGCTGATTCTGCGCGGCGTCGCGTTCGAGTTTCGCGGCAAGGACGCGCGGCCGGGTTGGCGCACCTTCTGGGACTGGATGATCTTCTTCGGCAGTTTCGTCCCCGCGCTGTTGTGGGGTGTGGCATTCGGCAATCTCATTCGCGGCTTGCCGATCGACGCGAAGATGAACTATACCGGCGATTTCTTCACGCTTCTGAATCCGTACGCGCTGCTCGTCGGTCTCTACGGATTGGCGCTGATGACTTTTCACGGTGCGAATTTTCTAGCGTTGAAAACCGACGACGAGATCGCCGACCGCGCGCGGAACACGGCGGCACGACTCTGGATTCCAACCGTCGTTCTGCTTTTCGTCGCGCTCGCCGCGAGCTACCTGGCGACCGATATGTACACTAAACTCGGCGTCAACCCGGGCGTCATCCCGATCCTGGGCGGCGCAGCACTCCTCGCCGCCGGTTGGTTCATACGCCACCATCATGATGGCTGGGCGTTCGGCATGACCGCGACCACCATCGTCACGACGGTGTTCACGATCTTCATGACGCTTTTCCCGCGCGTGATGATCTCGAGCACCGACGCGCGATACAGTCTGACGATCTACAACGCGTCGTCATCGCCGTACACGCTGACGGTGATGTCCATCGTCGCGCTGATCTTTGTGCCGATCGTCCTGGTGTACGAGGGTTGGACGTACTATATTTTCCGGCAGCGTGTGAGCAAGAAATCGCTGGTGTCGTAAAGCGTCATTGCGAGGAGCGAAGTTTGCGACGAAGCAATCTCATTATCGACTATGAGATTGCTTCGCCGCGTACGGCGGCTCTGACACGCGCAACTTTTTCGACCATTGACTTTAGAACGAATGTTCCTTATAATAAAGCCGATGGACATTCAGCAGAAGCTCGATGTGCTCGGCTCGGCGGCGCAAGCCGACCTCGCGTGCGGCGCGTGTGGTGAAGGACAAAAGCGCGTCCGCGACGACCTCGGGCGCTGGATCTATCCGGCGGTGCGTCCCGATGGGCGCACGGTCAAGATGCTCAAGGTCTTGCAAACGAACGCGTGCGAGAAGGATTGCTTCTACTGCCCCACGCGGCGCGGACGCAACATTCGCCGCACCACGTTTCAACCGGACGAACTCGCCTCGACATTCGATCAGATTTACCGCGCGAATCTGGCAGAGGCGATCTTCATTTCCAGCGGCGTCGCCGGCGGCGGCACGCGCACGATGGAACGGATGCTGGCGACCGCCGAACTCTTGCGCGGCAAGTACGCTTTTCGCGGCTATTTGCATTTGAAGCTGATGCCTGGCGCGGAATCCGCCGCGATCGAGCGCGCGCTGCAACTCGCCGACCGCGTGTCGGTGAACCTCGAAGCGCCGTCGTCGGAGT
>JBBIJS010000337.1:0-3084 GCA_037445855.1 Chloroflexota bacterium
AATGGATGCGCGAAAAGATCGGCGCGCAGAATCCGCGCTCGTGGCTGATGCGCTTCCATACGCAGACCGCTGGTGTCTCGCTCACCGCACAGCAGCCGATGAACAACGTCGCGCGCGTCGCGCTGCAGGCGCTCGCCGCGGTGCTGGGCGGCACGCAATCGCTGCACACGAATTCGCTCGACGAAGCGTGGGCGCTGCCAAGCGCAAGCGCGGCGACGATCGCGCTGCGGACGCAGCAAGTCATCGCGAACGAGTCCGGTGTGACAAATACCGTCGATCCGCTCGGCGGTTCGTACTTTCTCGAGGCGCTGACGAATCGGATGGAGCAGGAAGCGAACGCGTACTTCGACAAGGTCGAGAAACTTGGGATGCTGCCAGCCATCGAAAAAGGATTCTTCCAGCGCGAGATCGCGGAAAGCGCGGCGCGGTATCAGACTGAAATCGAAAAGAAGGAGCGCGTCATCGTCGGCGTGAACGATTACGTCGTGCAAGAGGAATTGAAGGTGCCGCTCCTGCGCGTGGACGAAGCCGGCGCGCGGCGCCAAGCGGAACGCTTGCAGCGTATTCGCCGCGAGCGTGATGGCGCGAAGGTGCAAGCGACGCTCGACGCGGTTCGCGACGCGGCGAGAAAAGAGCGCGCGAACATGATGCCGCGATTCATCGACGCGGTGAACGCGTACGCGACGCTGAGCGAGATCATGGACGTGCTGCGGAAAACGTGGGGAGAATACCGCGAGCCGGTGATTGTGTGAACAGCTAGGGGCGATTCATGAATCGCCCCTACCATCATTTCAACCCCGAATGCAGAAAACTCTCGATGAACTGGCGCTGGAAAATCAAAAAAAGGACGAGGAGCGGACCAACGACGATGACGGTGCCCGCTGTGACGAGCGACCACTGCGCGCCGATCTCGCCAAGCTGCGTGAACACGGCAAGCCCGACCGTGAGCGGTCGGCTGGACGCGCTGTTGGTGACGACAAGGGGCCACAGAAAATCGTTCCAGTGAAAACTGATGGATGAGAGCGCGAACGCGATCATCGCGGGGCGCGCGGGTGGAAGGTAGACGTGCCATAACGTTTGCAGCCAATTCGCGCCGTCCATTTTCGATGCGTCGTCTAAATCGCGCGGGATGGTCTTGAAGGTCTGGCGCATCAAGAACATGCCGAAGGCGGAGCCGAAGAAAGGCAGCATCACCGCGACGAGCGTATCGAAGAGATGCAGCTGGCGAATCGTGGAATAGTTTGGAACGATGAGCGCGCTCGACGGAACCATCAGTTGCAGCAGCATCAAGAAGAAGAGAATGTTCTGTCCACGAAATTGAAAGCGCGCAAAGGCATAGCCCGCGAGACTGATTGTGATGAGTTGGACGATGAGGATGCCGACGACGATGATGATCGTGTTGAGATAGTACTGGACGAACGGCGCGATTTGAAACGCCGTCGCATAGTTGACGAGCGTGGGATGCGTGCCGAACCAGAGATTCGTCGCGCTGAGCGATTCTTCGGGCGGATGAAATGAAACGGCGAAGGTCCAAATGATCGGAATCGCCCACCCAATGGCGATGATGCCGAGGACTATCAGCCCCAGCACATTTAACAATCGAGGAGCGAAACGGCGGTTACTCATAGGTCGCCCGTCGCTCTGTGTAGACGAAATTGAGCGCGGTGAAGATCAAGAGGACGACGATGAGGATCACGCTCATCGCGCTCGCTTTGCCGACATCGAGAAAGCTAAACAGCGTTTGCCACAAATTGAACAGCAACATGCTCGTCGCGTTGTTCGGCCCGCCGCCGGTCATGATGTAGATTTGATCGACCGTTTCAAACGCGTTGACGACGGCGATAGTTGTGACGAAAAGCGTCGTGCCCGTCAGCAAAGGCAGCGTGAGATAGCGCGTCGCTTGAATCGGCGATGCGCCGTCGAGGTCGGCGGCTTCAAAGATCTCGTGCGGCAAGCCCTGCAGACCGGCGAGATAGAAGATCATAAAATAGCCAGTCTGTTTCCAGACGCCGAGAATCATCAACGCGATGAGAGCCAGGTTTGAGCTGCCGAGCCAGTTCTGGCTGGGAATGTGGAAGAGTGCAAGGAAGACGTTGACGAGTCCATAGCCCGGCGTGTACATGAACAGCCAGATCGTCGCCGCGCTGACCATCGGCAGGACGGTCGGATAGAAAAAGGCGAGGCGATATAATCCGAGCGCGCGGAATTTGCGATTGAGTATCAGCGCAAGCACGAGCGCGAGGAAGACGCTCACGGGCACGGTGATGACAACGTAGACGAGTGTGTTGAAGACCACGTCGTGGAAACTGGGATCGGAAAAAAGCGCGGCGTAGTTTTCGATGCCCGCAAACTGCGGCGTCTTGACGGCTTGGTTTTGGATGAACAGACTATCGTAGAAAACACGAATCGAGGGCCACAGTGTAAAGACTGTGACGAACAAAATCGTCGGAAATAGAAGCAGGTAGGGCAAAGCGGCAGTCCCAATTCGGGACTGCCGCTCCATGTTCGAGAGGTTCGCGCGCGGGCGCAGATTCATCAGTCGTGTCTACTCACGTCATTGCGAGCGGAGCGAAGCAATCTCTTTGACCGTCAGCGGAGGGTGCTTCGTCGCAATCCTTACTCCGCGACAAAAACCGTCGCTCCGCTCAGGATGCTCCTCGCAATGACAGCGGATCAGTCTTTGAACGCCGCGAGAATCTGATCGGCTTGGGTTTGCGCGGCTTTCAACGCGTCGGCGGGCGAACTCTTGCCCGTGAGCGCGGACTGAACGGCATCGCCGAGCGCTTTTTGGATTTGCGCGTTGTTGTGCGCGGCGAGTTCAGCGCCGGCGTATTGCAGTCCCGCGGGCGCGACCGCGGCTTGCGGCGTCTTGGCGATGTAATCTTTCATCGCCTGAGAAGTCATCGACGATTTGCGTCCTGGGACGTAGCCGGTGTTGATGCTCCAATCGGCTTGAATGTCGGTCGAAGTCATAAACTGGATGAACTTCCACGCCGCGGCTTGGTGATCGGCGGGAATGCCTTTCAGCATGTAGATGTTTCCGCCGCCGGTCGGCGCGCCGAACCCTTTATCGCCGACGGTGTA
>JBBIJS010000338.1:0-3082 GCA_037445855.1 Chloroflexota bacterium
GTCAAGTACGCCAATCCGGCGTACACCTACACGCACGAAAAAGCCATCATCGTCGATGCGAGCCAGCCCAACCAGCACGTCCTGATTATGACGATGAACCTCAGTCCGGGCTATCTGGGCAAACTCGATCCGCAGGGGATCAGTCTGAATTTTGGCTTGGACGATCCGAATGCGGCGGATGTCGCGCAAGCCGAAGCGATCTTCAACGCGGACTGGAACGTTCAGCCGTACACCCCGCCTGCCGACACGCCGCTCGTCATCAGCCCGATCAACTCGCGGCAGAAACTGCTCGCGCAGATCCAAGGCGCGACGCATTCGATCCATTTCTTCGCGCAGGAATTTGAAGACACGCAGATCGTGGACGCCGTCGTCGCCGCCGCACGCCGCGGCGTCGAGGTCAAAGGATTGGTCGCGCCGAACATTTCCGGCAACACGAAATCGGCGCAAGCCGTCCAAGCCGCGGGCGGACAGGTTCGCGTTCTGTCGCAGCCGTACGAACACGCCAAGGCGACCATCGTGGATGGCGCGCTCGTCTACATCGGCTCGATCAACTATACGGCGACTTCGTTGGACAAGAACCGCGAACTCGGCATTCTCACGCGCCAAGCCGACATCGCATCGCAGATGGAAACCGAATTCGCCAGCTTTTGGGGACACGCCACCCCCATTCCCTGACGCGTGCCGTGCCTTCACTTCTTTCACCTGCTCTTCTAATGAATTTTGATTCTCAAATTCGGTAATCGAGGAGGGAGCGCTCTCTTGCGCGACCGTTAAACGGCGTTAGAGAACGCCTTCTCCTCAATATGAATTACCGATTTTGACTGTCAAAACTCATTAGATGTTGAGATTTGCTTTTAGAAAACGCACCCCCAGATTTCCAAAGTTTCTGAAAACTTCGGAAATCTGGGTTCTAAATCATTTTCTCAAGGTCTATAATGCCAAATCTGAAACGAGGTGGGCAGGGGCTCAAGTTGTGACGGTTAACGAATCGGCGCGCACTTCGTTGACAGGCAAGGTATTCCGCACTACAATGCAGTCGAAGCACGATGGCTGAGACCCGTCGCAAACATCAAACGAGTACCAATCAACTTCTACGCACCAAGTTGGCGCCGCCGCGCCTCCCTGCCGCGCTGGTATCCCGTCCCTCCTTGCTCGCGCGCCTCGACGCGGGCACGGCAACCAAGCTCACTCTGATCTCCGCCCCGGGGGGCTATGGTAAGACCACGCTCGTCGCCCAATGGTTAGCTACACGCCGCGAGCCGGCGGCGTGGGTCGCGCTCGACCCCAGTGACGACGATCCGGTTCGATTCTGGACCTACGTCATCACGGCGTGCCGCGCGTTCGATCCGGGCTTGGGCAAATTCGCGCTGGCAGACCTGCGAACTTCCCAGTCGCTCGCCTTTGAATCGCTCCTCACCTCATTCATCAACGAGCTTGCAGCGTTGCCCGCGCCGGGCATTCTCGTGCTCGAAGATTATCACGTCATCACATCTTCCCAAATCCACGCGAGCGTGGCGTTTCTGCTCGATCATCTCCCCGACACACTCCATCTCGTTTTGATGACGCGGAGTGAGCCGCCGCTCGGTCTGGCGCGCTTGCGCACGCGTAACCAAGTCGTCGAGATCAACGCCGCCGACTTGCAGTTTTCGCGGGAAGAAACGCGCACCTTTCTTGAGCAAATTCTCCGGGTCTCGCTCAAACCGGAGACGGTGGCGCGTCTTGACGCGCAGACCGAGGGCTGGGCGGCGGGCTTGCGTTTGATTGCGCTGGCTCTGGAGGGAAAACGCGATCCGTCGGCGATCGAGCAATTCCTCGCGTCGCGCAGCGCGTCCGGCGGACATCGGCACGTGATCGAGTACCTGACGGCAGAAGTCCTTGCCGCGCAATCGGAAGCACTACAAGAATTCCTGCTTCAAACCAGCATCCTCAACCGGCTAACCGCGTCGCTGTGCGATGCGGTTACGAATCGAAATGACAGCGCTAGTCTCCTCGCTCAACTCGAACACGCTAATCTATTCCTACTGCCGCTCGGCGAGCCGGAGTGGTATCGCTATCACGCGCTGTTCGCCGAGGCGATGCGTCACACAGCGCGCGAACGTTTCGGTGCGGAGAGCATGCGTGCGCTTTACGCGCGTGCGAGCGCCTGGTACGAGCAACATGGTCTGCTCGACCAAGCCATCGAGACCGCCATTGCCGCGCAACAATTTTCGCGCGCGGCGGCGCTTATCGAACGGTCGCTCGATCGGCGGAGACAGCCCGAATTCTACACCTTTCGACTTTGGGTCGAGCAGCTTTCGCAAGAGGTGCTTGGCGCGCACCCAACTCTCTGCTTTGAGTATGCGCTCGCTTTGCTGTTCACTTCGGATCGATATGCCGCGTCGACCGCGGCGCAACTGGAAACGCCTTTGCGCGTCGCCGAAGAAACCTGGCGACGCGAAGACAACGACGCCGGTCTCGGTCAAGTTCTGGCTCTGCGCGCCCTCAGCGCCCTGTGGCAGAGCGATTTCGCGCGCGCGTTTACACTGGCGCGCGAATCGCTCCAATTGCTTCCCGAGGATGATGTGTTTTGGCGCGGCAGCGATTTGATTATCGTCGGGATTGACGAATCGCTGGCAGGCAGAATGGACACGGCGCAGAATGCGCTGATCGAGGCGCGCGCCTTGTCCGGAGCGGCGCTGAATATTCAGGGCGTCCTCGCCGCGACCGGTTTGTTAGCCGATGTGTACGTGTGTCAGGGCGAGTTCGATCAGGCGATTCAACTCTATCAACAGGTACAGCAAGAGGCGGTCGGCAGCGAGGACATGCTAGACGATCAAGGAACTGCCGCGCTGGGTCTCAGCACGATTGCCTACGAGCGAAACGATCTCGACGCCGCCGAACGCGAAGCGACCCGCGCGCTCGAACTCGGCACGCGGCGCGCGAATGACCAACTTATGGTCCATGCCACGCTCATGCTCGCGCGCGTGTTGCACGCGCGCGGCAATACGGCTGAGGCGCAAGAGAAACTGCGCGCCCTGGTCGCCCAAACGCGGCAGCTGCATTTGGTGCAGGAGGTGCTTGCATACCAAGCGCGTCTCGCACT
>JBBIJS010000339.1:0-3045 GCA_037445855.1 Chloroflexota bacterium
GATCTCACGCGCACCGGTCGAGTGGTGGCGCGTGTGAAATAAACCAATCTTCAAAGGAGAAGAAATGAAGCGCTTTGTTCGGTTCGCCGCAGTAGCTCTGCTGGCAGTAGCGGTCATCGGCTGCGCCGCCGCGCCTACGTCTGTTCCACCCACTCCCGTACCCGCGCAACCCCCGGCGGTCGCAGCGACGCAACCGCCAGCGCCAACGTCAGCGCCGGCGGCGGCTCCCACCGTCGCGCCGACGAAAGCGCCAACAGCCGCAGCCACGGCTGCCCCGACAGCCACTTCCATCAGGTCCTCTATCACAAGCGCCGGGTGCCACCTGATCCTTTCGACGACGACCAGTACCCAAGATTCCGGCTTGCTCGATTTCATTCTGCCGGATTTCAAAAAGAAGTTCAATTGCCAGGTGGATGTCGTCGCCGTGGGTACAGGCCAAGCGATCGCCATCGGCCAAAAAGGCGATGCGGATGTCCTGCTCGTGCACGACCGCCCGAGTGAGGACAAATTCGTCGCCGATGGACACGCGAAGGAACGCTTTGACGTGATGTACAACGATTTCATCATCGTGGGACCCAAGAGCGATCCAGCCAAGGTCAACGGGGTAAAGATGGCTAAGGACGCCTTCAACGCCATCATGGGTACCAAGTCAACGTTTGCGAGTCGCGGCGACAAGAGCGGCACGAATTCGAAAGAGTTGAGCATCTGGGCTTCGCTCAGCATCACGCCGACGAAAGAGATGCCGTGGTACAACGCACTCGGTCAGGGCATGGGCGAGACGCTGCTCTACTCGGATCAGCAGAATGCGTACACGCTGACCGATCGCGCTACGTGGTTGGCGACGAAAGCCAAGCTGCCAAATCTTGTCGTAGCCGTCGGCGGCAACAACATCAATGAAAACGCGGACAAGAATCTGTACAACCCCTACGGTGTGATGGCGGTCAACCCGGACAAGCACCCCGGCGTGAACTATGACATGGCAATGAATTTCGTGAAATGGATCACGTCGGCGGAAGAACAAAAAGTGATCGCTAGCTTCGGCGTGGACAAGTTCGGTCAGCAGTTGTTCTATCCCAACGCCAAGAACCCGTAAGCGTCGTTGCCAAATGAATTGAAACGAAATGGATCATCGCGTGATCGAATGGGAATCACGCGGCGCGAATCGGGTCGTCGCACATTCCCATTCTTCCCTGAGGAGGCAACATGCTCAGCGCACGGAATCAACTCCAGGGCACGGTCAAGTCGATCAGACTGGGTAACGTGATGGCAGAAGTGGTTGTCAGCGTTGGCAACTTTGAAGTTGTCGCCGCGATCACGCGCGGATCGGTGGAAAGCATGAAACTTCAAGTCGGCGATAAGGTCGCTGCCGTCATCAAAGCAACCGAAGTGATGATCGCGAAGGATTGAATGACGTAGGGGCGGGGCTTGTCCCCGCCCTAGCCGGGCGACCCTGACTGTGGCGAAGTGCGCCATAGCCAGGCGCTCCTATAATGTTATGGACGAAATCATTAGCGGCTTTGCCCACGCGATCCATCTGATCGTCAGCGCCGACCCGGCGCTGACGGAAATCGCCATCCTCTCGCTGAAGGTCAGCGGCATCGCGTTGGCGATCAGCACCTTGATCGGCGTGCCGGTCGGCGCGGCGCTTGGCTTGTCACGCCTCCGCGCGCGCGGGTTAATCACCGCGCTCCTGTACACCGGCATGGGCTTGCCGCCCGTCGTCGTCGGCTTGTTCATCTATCTGATGCTGTCGCGCAGTGGACCGTTCGGCGTGCTCGGCTGGCTGTTCACGCCGAGCGCGATGGTCGTCGCACAAGTCATCATCGCGTTCCCGCTCGTTGCCGGACTGACCATGGCAACCGTCCAGGGCGTCGATCCCGCGCTGCGCGTGCAGGTGCGCTCGCTCGGCGCAACGCGCGCGCAGGAAGTCTGGGCAGTCCTGCGCGAGGCACGCATCGGCGTAGTGGCAGCCATCGTCGCGGCGTTTGGCAGCGTCATCTCCGAGGTCGGCGCAGTGATGCTCGTCGGCGGCAACATTGATGGCAAGACCCGCGTGCTGACGACCGCGATCGTGCTGAACACGCGCACCGGCGATTTCGATCTCGCGATTGCGCTCGGCATTATCTTGCTCGCGCTCGCATTTGTCGCGAATGCAGCGATGCTGCGCCTCCAAGGGCAGAGCGACCGATGAACCAGCCGATCTATAGAATCGCGCATCTCAAAAAAGAGTACGCGCGGCGCATCGTTCTCGATGTTGAGCAGTTGGAGATTCAGGCGCGCGAGATCATCGCGCTCGTCGGTCCGAGCGGCGCAGGCAAGTCCACGCTGCTGCGGCTGCTCAACTTTCTGGAATCGCCGAGTCAGGGCCAAGTCATCTACCAAGCGCAGACGTTGAATGGAAAAATACCGCTCCAGACGCGCCGCGAAGTGACAACAGTCTTTCAGCGCCCGGCGCTGCTGCACGCGAGCGTTCGTTCCAACGTGGCGTACGGCTTGGACTTGCGCGGCACGCGCGCCGAAACTCGCGTGAACGAAATGCTGGCGCGCGTGGGACTCAGCCCGCTCGCGCACGCGCCGGCGCACAAACTCTCCGGCGGCGAAATGCAGCGCGTCGCGCTCGCACGCGCGTTGGTGATCGAACCGCAAGTGCTGCTGCTCGACGAGCCGACCGCAAACCTCGATCCGTACAACGTCGGATTGATCGAAGAGATCGTGCGGCAACAGAACCGCGAGCGCGGCACGACTATCGTTCTAGTGACGCACAATGTTTTCCAAGCGCGACGTCTAGCGCATCGTGTGGGCCTCATGTTGGGGGGCCGTCTCATCGAAATCAACGACACTCCCACTTTTTTCGACTCCCCCTCCGATCCTCGCACGGCTGCCTTTGTGCGCGGCGACATGGTGTACTAGTCGCACCCGTCTTTTCTCAAGCCAAGATCGTGCACGTCAAATTCATATTTTCGGAGGAGGAGAAATGAAACGTATCGTACTCATTACCGCACTGGTTCTGCTCACGTTTGCGGTCATCGGCTGCGCGGCATCGCC
>JBBIJS010000340.1:0-3045 GCA_037445855.1 Chloroflexota bacterium
AGCGGAAAGTAGATCGTCGGCGGATAAAAGCCATAGTCCTCGATGCGCTTGGCGATGTCGAGCGTGTGCACGCCGTACTTTTCCGCGAACGGCGTCCCGGTCAGGACGAACTCGTGCTTGCAGTGACGGCTGCCGTACGGCGCGCTGTACGTCCCCTTGAGCCGCGCCAGCATATAGTTCGCGTTCAGCACCGCGTTCTCCGCGATCTCGCGCAAATGCTCTTTGCCATACGAGCGGATGTAGACGTACGCGCGCACGAGCGCGAGGAAGTTGCCGTAGAATGATTTCACGCGCCCAACCGATTTCTTCGGCATCGCGAATTTGTAGCGGGCGCGGGTGCCAGCCGCGCCTACTTTGACGACGTTCGGTCCGGGCAAGAATTTTGCGAGGTCGGCGCGCACCATCACTGGACCGGCGCCCGGTCCGCCGCCGCCGTGCGGCACCGCGAAGGTCTTGTGCAAGTTGCTGTGCAGCACATCGATACCCAGGTCGCCCGGTCGAGTGACGCCGACGATCGCGTTGAGGTTCGCGCCGTCGCCGTAGACGAGACCGCCGGCAGCGTGCACGATCTGGCACACTTCTTGCACGTGCTCGTCGAACAAGCCCAGCGTGTTCGGGTTCGTCAGCATCAGGCACACGACCTGATCGTCTACCTGTTTTCGCAAGTCGTCCAGATCGACATTGCCGCGCGCGTCGGACTTTACCTGCACGACTTGAAAGCCGCTCATCGACGACGTAGCAGGATTCGTGCCGTGCGCGGAATCCGGGACAATCACCTTGACGCGCTTTTTGTCGCCGCGCGCGCGGTGGTAGGCGCGGATCACGAGCACACCGGTCAGTTCGCCTTGCGCGCCCGCGGCGGGCTGCAGCGTCACGCCGGGCAAGCCGGAGATTTCGCCGAGGTATTCCTGCAATTCGTACATCAGCTGCATCGCGCCCTGGACCGAATCGACCTCTTGATACGGATGGATCTGCGCGAAGCCGCGCAGCTTGACCGCTTCCTCGTTCATTTTGGGATTGTACTTCATCGTGCACGAGCCGAGCGGATAGATGCCGAGATCGACGCAATAATTCTTTTGCGAGAGGCGCGTAAAGTGGCGCACCACATCGACTTCGGACACTTCCGGCAGGCGCAGGTCGTCGCGGGTTAGGTGTTTGGGCAGTTGGGTGGTTGGGACATCACATGCCGGCAGCGCCGCGCCGGCGCGACCGGGCGAACTCAATTCGTAGATCAATGGTTCGGGCTTGTTGGAAACGATGGTCATAGGAACTCCTTCAAGGCAAAAGTAAAAAGCTAAAAGCTAAAAGTAGAATCAGCCGGCTTTCGGCTTTTTACTTGTAATGACTGTCTTGGCGAGGATCAGTTTTATTTCCATTGCTTCTTGCAACAGAGAGGCGATCCGCTTTTCTGAAACCAGCCCTGCGTCTCTAATCAGACGAAGCCAGTAATGCGTTTCTCGCGCCTCTTTCAGTGCAGTCTGCATTTTGTAAGTAAACTCACGCTGGGTCGTGGCGGCGTACGCTTCCTCGATATTGGCTCCCACCGACGTCCCAGAGCGAATGACTTGTTTTCCAAGCACTTCGCCCATTGTCGTTCGTGGAAGCGCCGAAACGAGTTTGACGATTCTGAGTGCGAATTTGTAAGTTCGCTCGTCTATCTTTTCCACGATGCTTCCTTCGCACGGCAGTGATTCGGAGTGGCTATTTCTTGCTTTTAGCTTTTAGCTTTTTACTTTTCACTTGCCCCAGCGCCTTCGCAAACGCGTCGATCTGCTCGCGCGTGTTCATCTCCGTCACCGCGACGAGCATCGCGTTGCCCAGATGCGGATAGTCTTTCGATAGATCGTACCCGCCGATAATGTTCTGCTCGCGCAGCGCAGCGTTGATCTCGGCGACCGGGCGCGGGCACTCGACGACGAACTCGTTGAAGAATTCTTGCTTGAGATTTACGCGATAACCCGGCAGCGCGTTGATCTTGCGCGCGGCGTAATGCGCCTTGTGGTAGCACAGTTCCGCGACCTGCCGCAGTCCGGACTTGCCCAGCGTCGAGAGGTACACGCACGCGGCGAGCGCGTTGAGCGCCTGGTTCGTGCAGATGTTCGACGTGGCTTTCTCGCGGCGGATGTGCTGCTCGCGCGCCTGCAGCGTCAGGACGAAACCGCGCCGTCCCTGCGTATCGTTCGTCTGCCCGACGAGGCGTCCCGCCGTGCGCCGGGTGAATTTATCTTTCGTCGCAAAGATGCCGAGGTACGGTCCGCCGAACGCGATGGGATTGCCGAGCGATTGCCCTTCGCCGACCACGACGTCTGCACCGTAGTCCGCCGGCGGCTTGTACAATCCAAGCGAAATCGGGTACGCGCTGACGATGAAGAGCGCGCCCGCCGCGTGCACGCGGTCGGCGGCGGCTTTCAGGTCGCGCAGCTGCCCAAGAAAATCAGGATTCGCGACGATGACGCACGCGGTCTTATCGTCGAGGTACTTGTCCAGCATCTGCTCGAACGTGATGCGGGTGTCCGCGTCGCCGACGACCGCGATACCCTGACTGTCTAAGTACGTTCGCAGCGTGGCGCGGTATTCGGGATGCAGCGTCGGGCAGACAAGCACCTTGTCGCGGCCCGGCAATTGGTTGATGGCGAGGACTGCCGCTTCCGCCGCCGCGGTCGCGCCATCGTAATGCGACGCGTTCGCGACATCCATCCCGGTTAGGTCGCAGATCATCGATTGGTATTCGAAGATCGTTTGCAGCGTGCCCTGGCTGATTTCCGCTTGGTACGGCGTATACGCAGTGTAAAACTCTGAGCGGAAGATGAGATGCGGCACGGTCGCCGGGATGAAATGGTTGTACGCGCCTGCGCCGAGGAAGCACGCGTTCTCGACCAGGTTGGCGTCGCGTCCCGCCAGCGTGGCGATCTCGCGCGAGAGTTCCAACTCCGAGAGCGCGCGCGGCAGGTCGAGCTTGGCGTGTCGCGCCTCCGCGGGCACATCGTAAAATAAATCGTCGACCGACGCGACGCCAATGGTTTTCAGCATCGCCGCGCGGTCGGC
>JBBIJS010000341.1:0-3036 GCA_037445855.1 Chloroflexota bacterium
GCGCCGCGCGTGGCTTGGCGCGGTCACGCTTGTGATCGTGGCGATGCTCTGCGGCGCGTCGTTGTACGATTTCTACGCCGTGCCACGCTATCCCAACGACGACTATCGACCGCTGATTTCTCAGATGCAGCAACTCGCCCAACCCGGCGATGCGTTCCTCGCGATTTATCCGTGGCAGATCGGCTATCTGGCTAGCTATTATGCCGGCGCGCCGCTCGATGTGATCGAAACCCCCAGCGACGCGTGGATCAACGCGCCGGCGCAAATGCAGCGCGATCTGGACGCGCGCCTCGCCCAGAACCCGCGCGTGTGGCTCCCGGCGCTGCAAACCCAGGGACGCATTCTCGAAGACGCACTCGACGCGAACTTGCGCCCGCGTACGTATTCCGTCATCGACGAGTGGTTCGGCACGACGCGGCTCGAACTCTTCCAACGCGCGGACGATCCGCCGCGCGCCGCGCACGCGCTGAACATGGCGTTTGACGGCGGCGAGTTTTCGCTCGACCACTGGGGTATCTCAACCGATCCCGTCGCGGCGGGACAAGACATCGTGCGCGTCTGGTTCGATAACGGCAGCGCGCCGCTCGGCGGACTGAAGGCAAGTTTTCGTCTAGTCGATCAAAACGGGTACACGTGGCTCCAAGACGATCGCGAAATCACGCCCGGTGTTCAGCGCATCGGACTGGCAATTCCCCTCGGCGCGCCGCCGGGCGATTACGCTTTGCGGTTGGAAGTCTATCGCGATCCGGGCGTAGCATCATCAAGCGAATCACTCGCGACCGTACGCGTTGTCGCGCCCGCACAAGCCAACCTCGCGGCAGTTCCAAATCGCGCCGCGATCGATTTCGGCAATGGCATTCGCTTCGTCGGCTACGACGCGCCGACCATCAGCCCTGGCATCGCCGCGCCCGTCACGCTCTTCTGGCAAGCGACGCGCGCGCTCGAATCGAATTACTCCATCGCGCTGCAAGTGCAGGATGATCGCGGCAATGTGTATGCGACCACGCAAGCCGCGCCTGCGCGCGGCGTCTATCCCACGACGCGCTGGCAGCCCGGCGCCATCGTCCGCGATCCGCAGACAATCACTCTGCGCGGGGACGCGCCCGACGGAGCATATCGTCTCGCCGTCGCGCTGGTCGATGCCGGACAAACCGCGGCGACGCCGCGCACAATCGGCGCCATTTCAGTCAAGGGTCGTCCGCATTATTACGGCGCGCCCGCGCCATCGCATCCACTGGACGCGCGGTTTGGTAACTTAGCGCGCGTCGTCGGCTACGACTTGGAGAATACTGGAGGAAACGTTCGCCTCATTCTGTATTGGCAAGCACTCGCGTCCACGGCGAACTCGTACAAGGTTTTCGTTCACGTCGTCGACGCGAATGGAAGCGCGGTCGCGTTTGGCGATGCTATTCCAGGCAACGGTACGCTTCCGACGACGAGCTGGGTCGCCAGCGAGTATCTCGCCGACCTTCACGCGTTTTCGATTCCGTCCAGTGAGCCGCCTGGCGATTACAAAATCGAATTTGGAATGTACGATGCAGGCACCGGCGCGCGGTTGCGCGTGTTCGATGCGGCAAATCACGATGCTGGTGACAATATTCAATTCCCTACGCAAATCACAGGCAAGTAATGCCGATTTTGCAGATTGTTCCTCCATACAAAAGACCCCGCGAATTGCGCGAGGTCTTCCGTCCTTCGTCTTCCTTCCGCTAGCGCTACAGCGCTTCCACAACCGCCGCAATTCCCTGCCCACCCCCGATGCACATACTCGCGACGCCGTAGCGATTGCCGCGCCGCCGCAGTTCGTACAGCAGCGTCAGCGTGAGGCGCGCGCCGGTCGCGCCGAGCGGATGCCCGATCGCGATCGCGCCTCCGTTCACGTTGAAACGTTCCGTGTCGATGTCCAGTTCCTTCACGACCGCCAGCGCCTGCGCGGCGAACGCTTCGTTCACTTCGATCAGATCCATCTCCGCCAGCGTCAGCCCGGCTTTCTTCAGCGCGATGCGAATCGCCGGCGCGGGACCAATGCCCATCACGTTCGGATCCACGCCGGCGGTGCCCCACGACACGAGCCGTCCTAACGGTTTCAATCCGCGTTCCTTCACCTGCTCCATCGTCGTCACGACGACCGCCGCCGCGCCATCGACAATGCCCGACGCGTTGCCGGCGGTGACCGTCCCGTCCTTCTTGAAACGCGCCGGCAGTTTCGCCAGCCCTTCTATCGTCGCGTCCGCGCGAATAATCTCGTCTTTCGCAAACGCCGTGACGTTGCCCTTGCGGTCCTTCAACGGTACAGGTACAACTTCTTCTGACAAACGACGTTTGTCCCACGCGTCCGTGGCGCGTTGCTGGCTGAGCAAAGAAAACTGATCCTGCTCTTCGCGCGTGACGTGGTACTGCTCCGCAAGATTCTCCGCCGTGATCGCCATCGGCAGCCCGTTGTAGGAATCGATCAACGCCGTCCACAACATATCTTCGAACGGCGCGCCTGCGCCCAAGCCAATCCCCCAGCGCGCGCCGCGGACGATGTGCGGCGCTTGGCTCATCGATTCCGCGCCGCCGGCAAGAACGAACTGCGCGTCGCCCGTCAGAATCATCCGCGCGCCGGTGACGATCGCTTCCTGCCCTGAGCCGCACAGCCGATTGAGCGTCAGCGCGGGTTTTTCCTTCGGCACGCCGGCTTTGAGCCCAATGTGTCGCGCCAGATAGATCGCATCCGCGCTCGTCTGCACCACATTGCCGAAGACCGTGTGATCGATCCACGCCGGATCGACCCGCGCGCGCTCCAGCGCGCGCTGAGCCGCGACGACGCCGAGATCGGTCGCGCTCAAATCTTTGAGACTGCCGCCGAACGCGCCGAACCCGGTACGAACGCCTTCCAGCAAAACGATGTCAGTCGTCACAGGACCTCCTCGTCCGCAGATTTTGTTGCCCCATCCAATTTGAATTATACCGCGCTTGACCTTATCGAACAAACGCCAACCCCGGTTTCATAGAGGCGTGACCACGCGCAGGTTGGGGTTGCTTAACCGGGTT
>JBBIJS010000342.1:0-3030 GCA_037445855.1 Chloroflexota bacterium
TTCCTGGAAATTTCGGCGTACGTATTTTTCAGCGGCATGTGGCTGATCGCGATCGGAATCCTCGTGGCGATCATGTCGCGCGATGTGATGCGGCTCGGCTTGGGGATTCTGATGTTCACCAGCGGTTTTTGTATTCTCGAAGCCGCGATCGAGGGCAGTCTGTTTCTGTACGGGTTGCTCAATGTCTCCGATCTGTTGCTCGCCGTCGTCATCGCTCATCTCGCGACCGTCACGCAGGAAGAAACGGGCGCCGCACGTCGCCGCGGAGAAGCGCCTTGAACGTCGTGCTGCTGGCAATCGTCGCTCTGCTCACCGGCTTGGCGATTCGGCTCCTGCGCCGGTGGCCCCGCTTGGTCTTCGCCGGCGCGCTAGTTGGCGCCGCGCTGCTGGGTCTCATTCTCGCCACTGCGCCCAACAGCCAACTCGATTTTGTTGGACGCACGCTCGCGCTGGATGCGGGCGCGCGCGCGTTCCTGTGGCTCGCGCTCGGCAGCGCCGCCGCGCTGGCGTGTTTTGGCGCGCTGACATTCGAGCAGGACGCGGAGACGCCCGCCGCGATCATCGCGAATTCACAAGGCGCATTCCTGTTCGGGAGTCTCGCTCCGATCGTCGTCGCGATCGCGCTCGATAGTTTTCCGCTGGCAGTGTTCTTTTGGGCGATGGGCTTGATCGTCCTGATGCTGATGGCGACGCCGCGCCGCGAGGGCCACGCCGGCGGCGCGGCGCAATTCCTTTTGCTCACCGTTGTCGCGGTCGCGTGTCTCTTGCTCTCCAGCCGTTTGTTCGATCTCTATCCGCTCACGCCGGAGAACCTCGACCTGGCGCGCAACGCGGTCGTCTTCTTGGCGCTCGGACTGGGTTTGATGTTGTCCGCGGTTCCGTTTCATCTCTGGCTGGGCCCGCTCGCGGACGAGATGCCGCCGCTCGGCGTCGCGTTCCTGGTGGGCGTCGCGCAGCCGGTCGGGGTCTGGCTGCTTTTTCAGCGGATGAGCGATGCGCTCTGGCTGACGAACCAATCGCCGCTGTTGACCGTCCTGCTCTTTGGCGGCGCGTTCACCGCGTCCATCGGCGCGCTGCTGGCGGTGCCAGAAAAACGCGACGGACGATTTATCGCTTTCCTGTCGCTGGTATCGCTGGGTCACGCCTTGGTGGGACTGGGCTTGGGAACGCGCGTGGGTCTCGCGGGTGCGCTGTTGATGACGTTGAACCGCGCGGTGGGAGTCGCGCTGCTTGCCGGCGGATTCGCTTTTGTGCGGCATCACGCAGAACGGCGCTGGCAGTGGTTCGGCGCGGCGTCGCTTCTGGCGGGAGGGTTTGCGCTCTCCGGCATATTGCCGCTGCTTGGCTTTGCCGCGCGCTGGTCGATTTATCGCGAACTCGCCGCGTCGAATTTTACGCTGGCGGTGCTGTTGCTGGCATCCAGCGCGACGGCGTTGTTCGCAACGCTGCGCGCGGTCAAGCCGCTGCTCGAGGATCGGACGGGGGTTATCGAAATGGGCGAGGTCAAACTCGTTCCCTATCTTGGCGCGGCGGTCGTGATCGCGCTGTTCGTGATCGCGGTAATCACGGGACTCTTTCCGCAGCTTGCCGCCGATTCAATCATCGCGGAACTGGGTAAGGCGAGCTATTTGAAATAAAGTCGGGGCAGGTCTCAGATCTGCCCCGACGCGTTTCCCCAAAAGAACCTCAGCGCGTCGCCGATGTGCGCGCGCCAAAAGCCCCACTGATGCCCCTCCGGATATTCCGCGCACCCAACGGAGTAGCCCTTGTCATGCAATAAGGCGACAAAGCGTCGCTGCGCGGCGACGAGATTCGTTTCCGCGCGACCGTCGCCGTGCAGATCGGTTTCGAACTCGCCGACGACGAGATGAAATCGAATGCCGAGGTTCTGCGCCGCCGCATAGTCGCGGATCAGCGCATCGTTCTGATAGCCATAGTTGCCGGACTGCGCCGCGACCAAGCCGAAGAGGTTGGGTCGCCGGCGCGCCGCGTGCGCGGAGACCAGTCCGCCGAAAGACGCGCCGATGATCGCGCGCGCGGCGGCTTGCGGCACGGTCGGGAAATTCTGATCGACCCACGGGACGAGTTCGTTGGCGAGAAAACGGACGTAGTGATTGTTGCGCGCGTATTCTTTCTCGCGGTCGTTCGGTTTGACGAGCAGCGCGATGAACGGCTGGACTTTGCCGTGTGCGATCAGATAATCGGCGATGCGCGGCAAATCGGCAAAATGCAAATAGTCGTCCCCGTCGTTGAAATAGGCGACGGGATACTTTTTCGCTGGACTGTAATGCGGCGGCAGATAAACCCAGAAGGTGCGCCGATCGTTCATCGACTGGCTCGTCATCCAGTGTTGCTCGATTGTGCCGTTTGCCGTCGGCTCCGGGTCGGCGATCTCAGGCGGCGCGAGGTAATCCGGCATGGCGACCTCAGAATGCGGACCGAACCCGCTGGGCGCGCTGCGCGGGTTGCGCGGATCGAGGCGGCGATGTCCATTCACCACCAGCCGGTACTCCAAGCGCGCCGCGCGCGGAAAACGCTCGACGCGGTACCAGAGCGGCGTGTCCGGCAGGTACGCCAGCGGCGCGGTCGGCTGCCAGTGCGTCCAATCGCCTTCGAGAATGACTTCGCGCGCGTCTTCGCTCACGTAAAAGAACGTGGCGCGGCTGTCTTGGATGATCGGCGACGATTGATCGCGCGCAAAGTCGCGGACGAGCCGCGTTTTCGCGGCGACCGAAGTCGCAGATTCCAGTTCGGCGAGCAGTTGGTCGAAGGTCATATCACTTTTCGATTTATGATTTTCGATTTTGAGGTTCGCGGTTTGTCATTTCGAGCGCAGCGAGAAATCGCGGGTTGAGATTTCTCCTCGCTGCGCTCGTCGAAATGACTGACTGGCGTGGCTCCAAATCGAAAACCTTAAACCCTAAATTATCCCCGCGTCCTGCATGATCTGTCTCAACGCGCGGCGCTCCTCGTCGCCGAGCGGACGGAGCGGCAGGCGCGGCGCGCCGCCATAATATCCTTGATGCAATT
>JBBIJS010000343.1:0-3019 GCA_037445855.1 Chloroflexota bacterium
GCGTGCTAACCATTCCGGTCGCGGCAAATCTCAACAAGGGCGTCGCGCTGCTCGATCCGTTCAGTATTCCGCTCGCGTTCGGCGTGGCGCTGGCGACCGGGCTGGGGTTCGGCATTTATCCGGCGCTACGCGCCGCGCGGCTCGATCCGATTGAAGCGCTGAGGTACGAGTGATTGGAGATTAGAGACTGGAGGTTAGACCATGAAGAAAACGATTCTGATCGCCGGCGGGGTTATCGTTCTCGTCGTGTTGCTCGCGGGTGCGGCGTTCGTCGGCGGACAACTGTTGATGGGGCAGGGATTGCCCGGCTTATCATCGGGTCCCCAGGTGTTTACAGACCCGAACGGCGGAAAACAAATCAGGATTGGTCCCGGCGACATCCAGCCCGCCAAAGAACTGCCCCAAACTCCCGCGGACGTCAGGGGCGTGTTCGTTCGCCGCAAGGACAATAGCATCTTCGTCGGCACAGGCGTTGTGATCAGGCAGGTGCAAAAAGATCAGAACGGCAATTTGACCAGTTCGTCGACTTACGATGGTCCGATCGTCGAAGTGGTCGTCACCGCGCAAACGATCGTCTATCGCGACGTGACCAACCGGCAGTTTAATGGGCAACCGCCGAGTGGCAAGATCCAACAAGTCGTCGAGCCGGGATCGTTGGACGAAGTCGGCAAGGATAGCACGCTCCTCGCCTGGGGCAAAAAGACAGGCGACCGCATCATCGCCGATGTGATGGTTTACTCACCTCCCTCCGTCAAGGGGAGTGGTGGTGGAGGTTAAGATTTGCTATAGTGAGTTTTCTGAACGTCTAATGAGTTTTGACAGTCAAAATCGGTAATTCATATTGAGGAGAAGGCGTTCTCTAACGCCGTTTAACGGTCGCGCAAGAGAGCGCTCCCTCCTCGATTACCGAATTTGAGAATCAAAATTCATTAGGATGTCGAAATGGATTTGACAGGTCGGCTGAATCGCTTAAACTTGCTTTCGATGGGGAGGTTTGGGACCATGTTCAAATCCATTCGCTCGCGGCTGGCGTTGAGCTTTGCCGCCATTGCACTGGTCGCGGCGGTTGCCCTGGGCGCGGTGTTGCTGACGATCTTGCAAAATTACTACGCGCACCTGGAATTCGATTACTTGCTCGGGAACGCCAAGTTCGTCGGCAGTTTTGTCGCGGCGACGCAGTCCGATAACGCGCCGCACGACGAGGTGCAATCACAGATCGAAAATCTTGCGTTTCTGACCCAGACGCGCATCCAGGTCTATGACACCAACCAGCAGTTGCTCTACGATTCCGGCTCGCCGCAAAACATTACCGTCAACCTCGGCGTCATGAAACAACTGATCGCACAGGGCGGCAGTCCTCCCAATGCGACGTACCGCGTCATCGCCGTAAACCCAAATTCCGCCCAAGCGCCGGTTGGCGCTCCATCGGCGCCGCCGATATTGCGCCAACGCTCCATCCAGGTCGCCGGGTCGCCTTTTGGCTTCGACCTGAACACCACGATTGTGCTGAGAAGCGTGCGCTCCGATACACCACACCTCAAGCAAGCAATCGTCGACCCCAAGAGTGGCAGTGTGCTCGGTTCGGTCGTTCTATCGGAGGGTCCCACCTACGGCAGCGATATTTTGGCGAGCGTCGCACGCGGCTGGGTGCTCGCCAGCGCCATCGCGGTCTTGCTCGCCGCGGCGGTGGGATGGTACATCAGCCGCCGCATCAGCGCGCCGGTGCTAGCGCTGACCGGCGTGACGACGCGCATGGCAGCCGGCGATCTGTCCAGCCGCGCCGACGTGGGAAACCAGGACGAGTTCGGTCTCCTCGCGCATTCGTTCAACGAGATGGCAGACCAGGTCGAGGGGACGGTCGTCGCGCTGCGCCGCTTCGTGTCCGACGCCGCGCACGAATTGCACACGCCGCTCACCGCGCTCCGCACGAATCTCGATCTGGCGGCGGACGAGAGCAACGCGGCGGAGCAGCGCGTCTTTATCGAACGCGCGCAAACGACGGTCGCGCGCTTGGAGACGCTCGCCAACAATCTGCTCGATCTGTCGCGCATCGAAACCAAGACGGAAAAAGAGCCGCCGGCGTTGACGGATTTGGGCGCGTTGGTGCGAGAGAACGCCGAGGTTTACGCCTCGCAGGCGGAGCAGGTGGCGCTCACTTTCACGGTGCAAACGCCGGACGCGCCGCTGATGATCCGCGCTAATCCGATCAAGGTGCAGCGCGCGCTGAACAACCTGGTCGATAACGCCTGCAAGTTCACGCCCGCCGGCGGCGCCGTCGAAATCGATTTGCGTCGTGAAGAGGATCGCGCGGTTTTGTCGGTTTCCGATACTGGCATCGGCATTCCGGTGGATGACCTGCCGCAGTTGTTCAATCGATTCCACCGCGGACGCAACGCGACGGCATATCCCGGCAGCGGCTTGGGGCTGGCGATCGTCAAAGCGATCGTGGAGCAACAAGGCGGGCAGGTCATAGCCGAAAATACAAACCCCGGCGCGCGATTCACGCTCGAGTGGCGCGCAGTTTCATAGATTTTACGTATCTGCTCACCGCTGAGGCGCAGAGAGCGCAGGGTGTATCTTTTTTTCTCTCCGCGTCCTCTGCGTCTCTGCGGTGAATCCGAATTGGGCTGAGTAGAAACGATTTTACCTCCTCTGACCGCGCCGCGCTCGCCTCCGTGCCCTCAGCCTGAGAGATGCCTCCCAAGCACAAGAGGCGAATGCCGATCGCGGTCTTGACGCCGGTTGCGCCGCCGAGCGTCAACACCCTCCTCTCTTCTCCACCCTTCTCTTTTTACTCTCCACCTTCAATTCAAACTTTCAGTGGATTACACCCCACCTCCGAATGCGTAAACTGTGCGGCAGAAACGAAACGGAGGATTATGGATGACCCTGCGAGTTATGAAATTCGGGTCGCGGAACATCTCGACGAACGATGGACCACGTGGTTTGGCGATCTGGAGATCGTCTATACGGAATCCGGCGAAACGATTCTGCGCGGTGAGATGGCGGATCAGCCCGC
>JBBIJS010000344.1:0-1098 GCA_037445855.1 Chloroflexota bacterium
CTACGTTTTGTTGAACAACATCGCCTGGCGCACTTCGTAAATCGCCTTGGTGATGTCGATACCGCGCGGGCACGCATCGACGCAGTTGAAGATGCTGCGGCAGGTGAACACGCCGCCGGCATCCGAGAGAATCGCCAAGCGTTCTTCCGCGCCCTGGTCGCGCGAATCGAAAATGAAGCGATGCGCCTGCACGATCGCCGCGGGTCCCACGTATTCCTTGTCCGCCCAGAACGTCGGGCACGAAGTGGTGCACGCCGCGCAGAGGATACACTTGGTCGTGTCGTCGAAACGTTCGCGCGCTTCCGGCGACTGGTAGCGTTCCGCAGTGGGCTCCGGGTCGTGGTTGATGAGGTAGGGCTTGACACTGCGAAATTTCGCAAAGAACCCTTCCATATCCACGACGAGGTCCTTGATCACCGGAAAGCCGCGGATCGGTTCGACGGTAATCACCTTGCTTTCCGCCAGCGCCTGTTTCATCAGAAATTTGCACGCGAGGCGATTGCGTCCGTTGACGACAAACACGTCCGAGCCGCAAATTCCATGCGCGCACGAACGGCGGTACGTCAGCGAGCCGTCGAGGTTCCACTTGATGTAATTCACACCGTCCAGCACGCGATCCGTCGGCTCGACCTCGACCTTGTATTCTGCCCAATACGGTTTGGCGTCCTTCTCTGGATTGAAACGTTTCACTTTGAATTGAACTTGCATTGTTCGTTTCCTTTGTTGGAAGTTAGAGATTGGAGGTTGGAGACGACCTTCTAACTTCAAATCTCCAATCTCCAGACACTACCAGTGTCCCGTCTTCCAGTAGAATCTTATTCCGAGCGGAATGCCGACGATCAAACCGATCACAAGTCCGATGAACAAACCGATCAAACAGGTGATGTCTGGCAATTGAACCCCAGTGGTTAGTGGACGGTGGTGAGTGATCTCTCTATCCACTGACCACTACTCACTATCCACGGTTCCTCAATCCCACGCGCCCGCGCGCTTGAAGAGCGAGAAGCCAATGAACACGCCCAAAACCAAGCCGATAATCAAGCCCAGCACCGCGCCGATAAGAAACCACATAGCAGAACCGCTTGACGAAGGACGAAG
>JBBIJS010000344.1:1198-2997 GCA_037445855.1 Chloroflexota bacterium
AGTCGTTCGTCTTTCGTCTGAGTCTAGTACTTTCTTTCCTTCGGCTCAAAGCGGGTGATGACGACCGGCTTGTACTTGAGTTCGAACTTGCCGCCTTTTCGATAGATCAGCGTATGCTTGAGCCAGTTCTTGTCGTCGCGGTTGGGGAAATCCACGCGCGCGTGCCCGCCGCGCGATTCGGTGCGCGCGGTCGCGCTCACCGCCGTCGCCTCCGCCAGATCCAGCAGATAACCGAGTTCGAGCGCTTCGAGCAATTCCGTGTTGAACTTTTTCGTGTGGTCGGCGAGCGCGACATTTTGATAGCGCGCTGTGAGCTCAGCGAGCGCTTGCATGACTTGCTCCAGCCCCTGTCCGGTGCGAAAGATACCGCATTTGGCGGTCATCAGTTCTTGCATCTCGCGGCGAATCTGCGCGGCAGATTCCTTGCCCGTGCTGCCGAACAGGCGATCGATGTCCGCGCGCACCGCCGCGTCCGGATTTGCCGGCAGCGGCGCGAAATCGACCTTGCGCATATGCTGCGCCGCCGCGCGCCCGGAGCGCCGCCCGAACACCAGGATGTCGACGAGCGAGTTGGTGCCGAGCCGGTTCGCGCCGTGCACGGACACACACGCGCATTCGCCGGCGGCGTACAAGCCCGGCATCGCCGTGTTGTTCTCGTCGATGATCGCGCGTCCGTCGTTATCGGTCGGGATGCCGCCCATTGCGTAATGCGCCGTTGGCTGCGTCGGCACGAGTTCCTTCATCGGGTCGACGCCGAGGTACAGTTCCATCATCTCGATAATGTCCGGCAATTTCTCGCGCAATTCTTTTTCGGTGACGGTCTTGCCGCCCGGCGCGCTCTTGTACTTGTTGATCGATTCAGGGCGGATGTCGAGATAGAGATAATCTTTGCCGCCGATGCCGCGTCCTTCGTTGATCTCCTGCTGCATATAGCGCGAGATCATGTCGCGCGGCGCGAGGTCCATCATCGTCGGCGCGTAACGCGCCATAAAGCGTTCGCCCTTGTCATTGAGCAGCACGCCGCCTTCGCCGCGCGCCGCCTCCGACATCAAGATGCCCATCTTGTAAACGCCGGACGGATGGAACTGGAAGAATTCCATATCTTCCAACGGATAGCCGTGCCGATAATACATCGCGACCGGATCGCCGGTGAGACTGTGCGCGTTCGACGTGACCTTGAACATCTTGCCGAATCCGCCCGCGGCGATGATCGTCGCCTTGGAGTGGAAGATGTGCAGTTCGCCGGTCGCAATGTCGATCGCGACGACGCCGACGCAAACGTCTTTGTCGATGATCAGATCGAGCACCTGGTATTCGTTGTAGAAATGCGTGTCGTGCTTGATGCATTGCTGGTACAGCGTTTGCAGGATCATGTGCCCGGTGCGGTCGGCGGCGAAGCACGAGCGGCGCACCGGACCCTGACCTTCGTGATGCGTATGCCCGCCGAAGCGGCGCTGATCGATCTTGCCGTCGGGCGTGCGGTTGAACGGCAAGCCCATGTGCTCCAGTTCGTACACCGTCTCGATGGCTTCGCGCGCGAGAATCTCCGCGGCATCCTGGTCGGTGAGATAATCGCCGCCCTTGACGGTGTCGAACATGTGCCATTCCCAGTGATCTTCTTCCAAGTTGCCCAGCGCCGCGCCGATGCCACCCTGCGCGGTGCCGGTGTGGGAACGCGTGGGGTACAGTTTGGTCAGCACGGCGATGCTGGCTTTGCTGCGTGCCAATTCCAGCGCCGCCCACAAACCCGCGCCGCCGGCGCCAACAATCACCGCGTCATAGCGATGAACCTGTGTCAT
>JBBIJS010000345.1:0-2970 GCA_037445855.1 Chloroflexota bacterium
ATCAAACGTCGCGATATTAGCACGAGTCAAATGAATAGTCAACGCGGTGGGCGCTTTTGTCTACGCGACGCGAACATGCTGCCGCGCCAAGTTATTGATCCACCGTTTTGAAAGCACGCGCCATAGGGCGATGACAAACTTGCATGCCTCGTCGCTAATGGTCAACAGGTAGACCCAATAGACCGGCAACCCGAAGATGAACGCGCCGAGCGCCGCCGCCGGCAGTCCGACGAGCCACAGCGGACTCACATCGATCATCGCGCTGACGCGCGCATCGCCGCCCGCGCGCAGGAGACCGACGATGAGCATCATGTTCGACACTTTGATCCACAAGGCGAACGCCATCACGGTGAGCACGTTGCGCGCGAACTCTTGCGTCGTCGCATCGATGTTATAGAATTGGAGGACGGCGTCGGCGCTGATAAAGATAGCGCCGCCCAGGACGAGTCCGCCGACGATGTTCATTTGCAGGAAGCGTTTGGCATAAGCCATCGCCTTGTGCTCTTCATCCGCGCCGATGCGATGACCGATCATAATCGCCGCCACGTTCGTCACCGCGACGAACGGCACGAACGCCAGGTTCTCGATACTCGCGGCGATGCTGACCGCGGCGACAGCCTCCGTTCCGATGCGCGCAAAGATCAGACTGTAAATGGATATGCCGACCGACCAAAAGATTTCATTGAGCGCGACCGGGAGAATCGTCCTGAGAATGTTCTTGAGAAATGCTCGGTCGAACGCCAGCATTTCGCGCACACTTGCCGCGGCGACCGAGCCGGTACTGTAGGTCAGCGCGAGCAGCAGCAGACCTTCGACGAATCGCGCGACCGTCGAACCGAGCGCGCCGCCCGGCACGCCGAGCGCCGGCAGCCCCAGGTGTCCAAAGATGAGCGCATAGTTCAGTCCCGCGCCGAGACACAGCGAAAAAATGCTGATCGTGACCGGCAGCCGCACACTGCCGGAGCTGCGCAGCGTCACCGCGTAACTCGTGCTGAGCGCAACGACGAAATATTGCAAGCCGGCAATCCGCAGATACTCACTGCCCAACGCAATGACCGTGCGGTCGGTCGAATAAACCGCCAGCGCCTGCGCAGGAAATCCGAGTGCGACGATCGAGAAGACCAGCGCGCCGATCAGTTCGAGCAAGAGCGAAATGCCGAGGACGCGGCGGATATTCCGGACGTCCTGCTTGCCCCAGAACTGCGCGACAAAAATCGCGGCGCCGCTGCCCACGCCAAAGAGGAGCAGTTGGAGTAAGAAGAAAATTTGGTTTGCCAATCCAACTGCCGCCACCGCGGTCTCACCCAACTGTCCGATCATGATCGTGCTGACAAAGTTGAGCGCCGAAAAGATCAGCTGCTGCAGGGCAATCGGCGTCCACAGCGCGAGCAGAGTCGAGAAGAAATTTTTGTCGCTAAAGAATTGTCGCATGGGAATCGTCTGCCAACAAAAACCCGAAGGACGGGGTGAACAAGACCTTCGGGGGAAAAATTCTACCAAAAGCCATCCGCATTATAACACGTTTGCGATTTCCTTTGCCCGCGCAATCTGAGCGCGCACCGCGTGCGGTCCTGTTCCACCGATCACTTCCCGCGCGGCGACGGAGCGGCTGAAAGCGAAAACGTCTTTTACGTCCGCGCCAAACTCCGGCGCTATTCTTTTGAAATCTTCCGCCGATAGGTCGGACAGCGCGACGCCGCGCTGTTCTGCGAGTCTCACGGCTTCGCCGACCGCGCGATGCGCGTCGCGGAACGGCACGCCGCGCCGCACGAGATAGTCCGCAAGATCGGTCGCCAGCATCGACGGGTCCAGCGCGGCGCGCATCGCGTCTGCGTTGACGCGCATCGTGCGGACCACACCGGCGACCACCGGCAGCAGCGCGTCGAGCGTGTCCACCGCGTCGAACAGCGGCGCCTTGTCCTCCTGCAAGTCTTTGTCGTACGACGACGGCAAGCCCTTGAGGAGCGCGAGCAGCGTCGTGAGATCGCCGATCAGCCGCGCCGATTTGCCGCGCGTCAGCTCCATCGCGTCGGGATTTTTCTTCTGCGGCATCAGACTGGAGCCGGTCGCGTACGCGTCGTCCATCGTTACGAACCCAAACTCGGCGGACGAATACAGCGTCAAGTCTTCGCCCAGCCGCGAGAGATGCACGCCGAGCAGCGCGGCAGCGAACAGAAATTCGGCGATGAAATCGCGGTCGCTCACCGCGTCGATGCTATTCTCGCTCACGCGCGCAAACCCCAGCTCGCGCGCGAGAAATTCGCGGTCGATGCCGAGCGCGTTCCCCGCCAGCGCGCCCGCGCCCAGCGGCAGCACCGACGCGCGCGCCGCGCAATCGTCAAGGCGTTCGTGGTCGCGTTGAAGCATCCAGAAGAACGACATCAGCCAATGTGAAAGCAGAATCGGCTGCGCGCGCTGCAGATGAGTGTAACCCGGCATCAAAACGTCGAGGTGCTGCTCCGCTTTTTCGATGGCGGCAGATTGCAAATTGCGAATTGCGGATTGCGAATTGCGAATTGCGTCAAACAAGTAGAGCCGCGTGTCGGTTGCCACCTGGTCGTTGCGGCTGCGTCCGGCGTGCAGTTTGCCGGCAACCGTGCCGACGAGTTCGCCCAACCGCCGCTCGACCGCGGTGTGGATGTCCTCGTCGCTCGGCTTGGCTTCAAATGTGCGCGCGTCGAACTCCTGCATGACGCGCTGCAACCCATCGGTCAGCGCGTCGCGTTCCGCGTTGGTGATAATCTTGGCGCGCGCGAGCGCTTTCGCATACGCGATGCTGCCGCGAATGTCCGCGTCGTACAGCCGCCAGTCGAATCCGAACGACGCGTTGAGTCGCGCAAACGCAGCGTCAATGGATTTGGAGAATCTGCCGCCCCACATGTCTGCTCCGAGTATATAGGTAAACAAGTAGACAGGTAAACAAGTAGACACAGTACATCACAGATTTGGGCGAGGAGCCAGCGCTCTCTA
>JBBIJS010000346.1:0-2936 GCA_037445855.1 Chloroflexota bacterium
CGAGGAAGATCGTCAGCACGACCGGGAATTCTTCCGGCAACATCGCCATCGCCATCGCAATGCCGGCGAGCAGCCCGTCCAGCCAGTTGCCGCGCGTTATCCCGTACACCACGACGACCACCGCGCAGAGCGCCAAGCCCGCGGTTGCCATGCCGCGCACGAGCCGCGAGATTTCCTTTTGCAACAACGTCTTTTCCAGCTCGACGCCCTTGAGCGCCTTGCCGATTTTGCCGATCTCAGTACGGGCGCCGGTCGCGCGCACTTCCGCCACGCCGCGCCCTTTGACGATCAGCGTGCCGGAATAAACGAACGGCACATCGTCTCCGCCGGGGCGTCCCATCTCCATCACGCCGTCCCAGTGAACCTTCCGCACCGGCGCCGATTCGCCGGTCAGAAGCGATTCGTCGACCGAGAGATTGGTGCAAATCCGGATGACCGCATCGGCGGGCACGCGGTCGCCCTCGGCGAGGACCACCATATCGCCGCGTACCACATCGCGTCCGGCGATGCGCTGTTGCTGCCGGTCGCGGATGACGAGCGCGCGCGGGCTGGAGAGCTCGCGCAGCGCCTCCAGCGCGCGTTCCGTCTTGTGCTCCTGATACAACGTAATGCCGATGACGAGGAACACGAAACTGAGGAGGATCAACCCTTCCTGCACGTCCCCCAGCAAAAAGTAAATGACGCCGGAGGCAAGCAGCAGGAGGAACATCGCTTCCTTTATTACTTCCAGCGCGATGGCAAAGACATTGCGCGGTTTGGCGGAGGGAAGCTCGTTGAATCCTTCCTCCTTCAACCGCTGGGACGCTGCCAGCTCGGAGAGTCCAACGATTTTTTCGATGTCAAACAGATCGTCCGCTAGATTGTTCAAGGTTACCTCAAACGCTCTTTCCCGCGAATCTCCGCGAATTTCCGCCAATCTTTCGTTCTCGTAACTGCTCAGAGTTCGTAGTAAGGCACACAGCGGAGCGGAGTGCCGTCGCTTGTGCGCACACGCCGCTCCGCAAACGGCGCTACGTGGCTGACTACAAACCGAACGCTTACTCGTTTTCTATGCGCGAGATTCGCGGGAAAATCCGACAATCATTCAGCGCTATGACTTCGCTGGCGGTTTCAGTTTCTGGTACGGTTCCGCATGAATCACCACGCGCCCCAGTTCCGGGAATCGTCGGCGCAAGCGATTCTCCATTTCCTCCGAGATGCTGTGCACCTCGGCAATCGATTGGTCGGGGTCGATCAACAAGTGCAGCGCAAGGTACACCTTGCCGTCTAATCGCTGAACGGTCACATCCTGACACTCGCGCGCGTGCGGAAGCTCGCGGCGAATCGCCGCGAGCTGTTCGAGATACGGCGATGTATCGCCGGGTTTGAGTTCCATCCCGGTCACGAGTTCTAGCGCGCGCGGCTCGATGTGAACGTTGATGTCCGCCACCTGATGCGGCGGTACGGTCTCTTGGTCTTGCCCCAGTTCCGCGCGCAATCGTGTTTCCAAATCCGTCGCCGTCGCGTGCGCACGTTCGAAGGTCAACCCGGGATCGACTTCGAGATCGAGATCGATCCACATGCCGCTCTTCGTTTGGTGGGTGCTGATGTTGTGGACGTCGAAATGCCCGCGTTGCGCGACGGCTTCGATCTTTTCAAACACGCCTTCGTTCTCGGCGGTGGGAATGGAGCGAATGACCACATCCGCGCTCGGCGAGATCGCGCGCACCGCGGCTTGCACCTGCGCGGTGACGGCGTCGCTTTCCTCAAACGACAGATGGCGCGGCACGGCGATCTGCATATCCACAAAGACCTGGCTGCCCGAACCGCGCACCCGCGTTTGCGTGACGCGGCGCACGCCATTCACTTTGGATGCCGCACTGACGAGTTGCTCTGCCAGTCCGCTCGGCGCGCGGTCGAGCAGCGCATCGATCGTGCGTTTGCCCAAGCGCATACTGACGAGGATGACGATAAGCGCGACGACCAGCGCCGCCGCCGCGTCCGCGCGTACGAAGACGGATTGCAGCCCGGTCAATTCGCCAAACTTGACCAGCGCCAGCCCGACGATGACGACCGACGAACTCCAGATGTCGGTGCTGAAATGCAGCGCGTCCGCTTCCAGCGCCTGGCTGTTGTATTTTTTCGCCGCGCGCGCGAGCATCCGCGACCGCGAGAAATCGATCACGATGGACACCCCCATCGTCAAGAATGCCCAGACGCTCGGATCAACTTCGGTTATATGAACAAACAATCGATCGACGGCTTCGTAAATGATCCACGCGCAGGTAATCAGGAGCAGCGCGGTCTCTGCGAGCGCGCTGAGGTTCTCAACTTTGCCATGACCGTAGAGGTGCGTCTCATCCGCCGGGCGGTCGCTGACGCGCACCGCGAAGAACGTAATGAGCGCCGCCACCAGATCGAGCGCCGAGTGCGCGGCTTCGGCGAGAATACCCAGACTGCCCGTCATCAAGCCAATGGCGAGCTTCATCGTCGTCAGGAAAACCGCGGCAATGACCGAACTGCCGGCGGCGATTCCCTTTTCGCGGACTTGCGCCTCCATTGTCGTTTGAGTCAACCCCTCCTCCAAAAAATCAAACCCGGCACATCCACCAAGCGATCTGCGCGCTCGCTTGGCTACCCCGGAGTGTTGATGCACAGTCTAACAACCACAAGTTCAAGCCGAGTTACCAATGAGTCAAAAACGAGTCACGCGGCGCGCGCCCTTTCCGCCGCCGCCCCGCGCGCTCCCGAATTGCAGCGTTCCCGTTACGAAAAGAAAAAACCTCCACCGCGCTATTCTGCGCGGAAGAGGCCCCACTCCGTGAGCCGGTTCAAATTGCGTTTTCCTACGCTCTTACGCGCTCATCGCAATTGCCTTGGGATTCCAAATTGCCTGCCATCTCATTCTATTACGTTCAGAGATAATCGTCAAACTTTTGCAGATGCGGCGGACCAGT